>CAZVNH010000188.1:0-5530 GCA_964628575.1 uncultured Thermoplasmatales archaeon
ATTTTATAGGATTTTTAGATGATACGATTGAGAATTTTGATTATTTATTAGATAAAATATTATAATAAATAATTCATTTGATGATTTGTGTTTTGATGCAACAAAAAAAACAAAATGAATATTTTAGATTTTTTGGAAGATGGAAAGTAAATAACATTAATGAATATATTTCAATTGAATTTAATAAAGGTGGAACCTTTAATTGCTTTGGTGATGATAGTTTTTCAAGATTAATAGTTGGTTTAGAAGAGGTTGAACAAATGTTTCATTTATTCAATAGAGTTAAATATAGTCCTACATGGGATTTAAGGGATGGCAAATTAGTAATTATGGTTTCAAATAATGAAAAATTTTATGATTATAATTTTTATAATAATGATACTGAACTTGATTTAATTAATATTGAAAATCGAGAAAAATTATCTTTTATAAAAGATTAAAAATCAATAACAATTGGTATAAAAATTTTATATTTGTAGTATATAATATCAATATTTAATAAAAAATTTTTAGATTTGATAATAAAAATTTAATAAATAAAAGTATTAAAAGTAAATTCTTGTTCTATATTATCCAAAAAGTAATAAATTTACAAGAAAAAGTTGTGATAAAATTGAACAATACAAATGAAATAGAACGAACTGTTAAGTGTCCTAAATGTATGAAAATTGTTACATGTAAAGGTACTCCTGGAGAGGTTGTGAAAATAAAATGTCCATCATGTGGTTCAATAGGAAAGGTCACATTTAGTAACTTAGACTATATAATTGATGCTGAAAATGTTCATAAAATATATTCAGGAGGAAAGGTTCAGGTTCATGCTTTACGTGGAGTAGATATTAAAATTCAGAGAGGGGAAATGGTTGCTCTTATGGGTGTATCTGGTTGTGGTAAAACAACCTTGTTAAATTGTCTTTCAGGTCTTGATGATGTTACCGAGGGATTAGTAAGAATAGAAGGTAAAGAGTTAAATAAAATGTCAGATGGTGAAAAAACAGAGTATCGTGCTAGTAAAATGGGTTTTATCTTTCAGTTTTATAATCTACTTCCTGTTTTATCAGCTGTTGAAAATGTTGAATTACCATTGCTTATTTCAAGGGTGAATCCTAAAAGTGCTCGTAGAAAAGCATTAGAAGCTCTTAAACTCGTTGGATTAGAAGGATGGGAGCACCATAAACCTGCTGAATTATCTGGTGGACAACGTCAGAGAACTACAATTGCAAGATCATTAGTTAATGATCCATTAATTGTTTTTGGTGATGAGCCAACAGGTGATCTTGATAGGGAAACCTCACAGGAAATCATGGATTTACTATGTAAGTTAAATAAGGAGAAGAATCAGACTTTTATTCTTGTTACACATGATTCAAAAATTGCAGATAGAACAGATCGTGTCTTAGTTATGGGCAGTGGTGTGATTAATAAGATGTATATACCAACAAAATGGTGAAAAAATAATGATCGAGCTTATATTCCTAGGAATATTTTCCGTTATACTACTTATCATTGCTTTATTAATGCTTAGGAATAGAATAATCTTTAAATTAGGTTTTAGAAACATCCTCCGAAGGAAGGGTTATACAGTTATTGTAATCTTTGGTTTAATGGTTGGAACAGGTGTTATTTCTTCCTCATTGGTAATTGGAGACACAATGAATAACATGATTGAAACCGAGATTTTAAAATATTATCATACTACTGATGAGATAATACAAGGACAAAAATATACAGGGGAACTTGATTATTTTAATACTTCAATATTTTATGAAATTGATCAAAAAATAGATAAAAAGTATATTGATGGCTTGTCACCTCAAATATATGACTATGTTGCTGTTTTAGACGTGGTTAGTAATCTTTCTGAACCAATGATAGAATTTATTGGTATAGATTTTGATCATAGAGAAGGATTTGGCTCTTTTATCAATAAAAAAGGAGAAAAAATCACTAGTTTAGATAATAATCAAATAATGGTTGGAGTAAAAACTGCGGATGAGCTAAACGCCAAAGTTGGTGATGAAGTTATTATTTATATAAATAATACGATTAATAAATTTACAATAGGTTATATCTTAAAAGATAAGGAAAGAGCTGGTGGTGGTGTTGGTATATATACTACCTTGAAAACTGCTCAAAATGTATTAAAAAAAGAGGATAAGATTAATCAGATATTGATTTCAAATAAGGGTGGTGTATATGAGGGGATGGATTATACAAATGAAGTAGAAGATGCGTTTGAAAAAGTTGAAATTACTAATGATTTAGAAATTAAAATAATTCAAACTAAAAAAGATGCTTTTGAAGAAGGAAAACAGGGTATGGAAGATTTTTCAAATATGTTTATTGTTTTTGGAACTTTTTCTATTATTGCAGGTATAATTCTTATAATAAATATTTTTGTAATGCTAGCTGAAGAACGTAAATCAGAGATGGGTATGGAACGTGCTATTGGTATGCAGAGAAAACATTTGAAAAGAATGTATCTTGGAGAAGGTACTGTTTATGCATTGATAGCATCTTTAGTAGGAGTTATTTTTGGAGTTGGGATAGGTTATATAATTATCTTTTTTTTGGAAGATATTCTCAGTTCCTTTGGAGAAATAAACATTCTAAAATATTTCACCTTCACCCTTCCTAGTATAATAATTGGTTTTGTATCTGGTTTTTTAATTACCATTTTTACAATTTATTTTACATCTCATCGTATTTCAAAACTAAATATTGTTCGAGCAATCAGAAATATTCCTGAACCAAAGATTTCAAGAAGCGATAAAAAAATGTTGGTTATTGGATTATCAATTTTTCTTTTTGGTATATTTCTTATAAGTATCGGAGTTATTACTGAAAAAGCTGCACCATTTATTTCTGGTATATCATTGTTTGTTTTTGGTGCAGGTGTAATATCACGTAGATGGGTTGGAGACAGAATTGCATTTAACCTTGTTGGAATCATCATTCTAATTATCTGGATTCTCCCATCTGAAGTTTTCCCAGATTATACAGGAGATATTGAAATGTTTATTGTTTCAGGTATCTTTCTTGTTTTTTCAGCGCTTTTGATTCTCATGTTCAACTCAGATCAAATAATAAAGGGAATCACTTTTTTAATAGGTAGAGGCAAATCAAGACAAGCTGTTGTTAAAACAGCTGTTTCATATGCCTTAAAATCTAAATTTAGAACAGGTATGACAATTGCTATTTTTGCACTTGTGATATTTACGATTACAACAATGTCCATGATAGTAGGAATGCTAGGGACAAATATTGAAAATCAGGTACAGAAAGCCTCTGGTGGATATGAAATCGTTGCTTTTTCTAATGAACTATCTCCTATTGATGATATAGAACAAGCATTAATAGACAAAGGAATTGCAGATAAAATAGAAAAAATTGCAGCTCCATTATCTGGAAGTATTGCATTAAATTCTCCATCTGACTCTGATGAACCTGTATACTATACAATACTTGGTGTTGATGATAATTTTATAGAAGAAAATGAGTTTGAATTTTATGAGCTTTCTGATGAATATAAAGATGGGAAAGATGCTTGGAACGCTATCAGAAACGATAATACACTTGTTATAGTTGATGCATCAATTGTTACAGAAAACGAGTATGGCCCAGCGTATGGTTTTTTTACTGTAAAATTAGGAGATACAATAGAATTAAAAGATAAAGATAATAACATTGTAAAGAAAAAGATAATAGGAGTTCTTGATACAACCTATATCCGTGGAATTTTCACATATAAAAAATTTGTTGAACAAGAATTTGGTATTACAAAATCAACTGTTTTTCTGTTTAGTGTTAAAGATGGTGAAAATGCAGATGATGTAGCAAAAGAAATTGAAAGCGCTTTTTTGAAAAATGGTATGCAAGCATTTGCCATAAAAACCTTGGTTTTAGAATCAATAAAAACCATAAATCAATTCTTCTATCTTTTTGATGCATTTATGGCATTAGGTTTAATTATTGGAATCGCAGGACTTGGTATTATTACAATCCGATCGGTTCATGAAAGAAGACAGGAAATAGGGATGATGAGAGCGATTGGATTCAAAAAAAGAATGATTCTTTCTACTTTTTTAATAGAAACTTCAACAATTTCTTTTCTTGGTATTTTAATTGGAACTTTATTAGGAATATTCACAGGTTATATAATATGGAGAGATAGTTTTCAACAGCTAGATTTTGAGTTTATTATAAACTGGCAGCCTATAATATATGTTGCAATTGCTGCATTTATTTTTACAGTCATATGTGTTATACCTGCATCTAGAAAAGCATCTAAAATTCCTCCGGCTGAAGCATTAAGATATGAAGGATAATATATTCTGTTATATAATTTAAAAATTCCTTATTGTATATTTTAATTATACTCAAAGAATTTATATAATAATAAGATTATTCAAATACTTACGGGGGAGTAATAACCTGAGAAAGGATCAATTAGTAGTAACAACTATACTAATAATTCTTCTATTATTATCTTTATCACTATCAGGATGCATAGAATCAGATGATAAAACAGATGATGAACGAACATTAGAACCTGAAACAAATTTTGATAAGCTATCAATACTTCCTAACTGGAAAGATGAACAATATCATGATTATTATAAGACAACTGATTTATTAAATGATTTTCAAATAAAATATCCAGATTTAGTAAATGTTTTTTCAATAGGAGAAAGCGTTTTAGGAAAAGAAATATGGTGTATAAGAATAACAAATGAAAACAATACACAATCAAAATATTCATGTGTTATTGATGGATGCATACATGGTTGTGAATGGGAAGCAGGAGAAGCCTGTTTGTATTTAGCTGAATATCTTCTTATAAATTTTGAAAATAATGAAACAATTACTAATATTCTAAATAATTCTGAG
This sequence comes from uncultured Thermoplasmatales archaeon, assembly GCA_964628575.1. Lineage (GTDB taxonomy): Archaea > Thermoplasmatota > E2 > DHVEG-1 > DHVEG-1 > CAZVNH01. The sequence goes on from CAZVNH010000188.1 coordinate 4,891, forward strand.
ATTTATCTTATACCATTATTAAACCCTGATGGCAGACGAGTAGATGATAGATTTAATAGTAATGGGATAGATTTGAATCGTAATTTTGACATTGATTTCGGTAGAATTAGAGGAGGTTCTATTAGAGTTGGTACAATTTTTGGAAAAAGGGTCTTTACTTACCGAACTTTTCCCAAATTACATAAATGGATTCCATCTTTTCCATTATATTTACTAAATTGTGGAAGACATGCTTTTTCTGAGCCTGAAACACAAGCAATAAGAGACCTTATGTACGAAATTAACAACAAAGATTTTTCATTTTATATAAATTGCCATACTGCTGCTCATTCAGTAAATACTCCATGGGTAGCATTTAAACAACCTTTTGAAAAAACTGATAATGAAATTAAAATTTTTAATTATGTACTTGAATGGATTGTTGATAACTCTGAATATGAAGCTATTGATATAAATTATGAAGGCGAATCATATAAGGCCAGTGGATCTGCTATGGACTGGTGTTTTAAAGAATTTAAAATACCTTCATTTACCTTTGAGATATTATCTCCTGATTATGATCCTGCTGCAGGTGGAGGTAAACATGATAATCTTGTTCATTGGATGAAAACAACACTTCCTTTTTTTATGTTTCTTTTAG
>CAZVNH010000189.1:0-766 GCA_964628575.1 uncultured Thermoplasmatales archaeon
GTATAGCTTACTTTGATAAATTTATAATTTATGTTAACGGTGCTGTAAAAGGATCTATTGTTAAAGTAAAGATAGAAAAGATATCTGGAACTGTTGCATTTGGTCGTATTGTTGAAGTCTAAATTTTTGAATAAATACCTGCATAAACGCCTGCAAATTTTAGCGAAAAATATTTAAACTAAACGACACATTCATTGCTACGTTTGTCAGACAAAAGGCATCATTTGTCATTTATATGACGTACGAAAGACGCGTTTTTGACATACAAATGATGTCGTTCTGAAACGCTTTGATGTGAGGAGAAAAATGGAAACACAACGCATAACGATAAGATTACCTCAGCACGATATTCATTCAATAGATCTTTTTATAAGAGCTGGAGAATTTGCTACAAGGTCTGAGGTTATTCGTCATGCAGTAAACGAGTTTATTAAGAACTATGCAAACAACATAATTGAAAAAGCTGATAAAATTAAAAAGGTCCAAGAATTGGAACTTGCAGTCGAGTCCATAGAACCTTACATGAAAAAATAATTGTTATGGAAATTGGAGGGGATGGGATGCACCCCTATCGAAGGGCGCCTCGGGATGGGCGTCCTTCAAACTACCAGTATTAGGAGGAATGGAATGGGAGAAAATAAGAATATGGAATCTTTTATAAAGAATGCAGTTAAAAATAAAAAAGAAGAAGAAGATAGATTAAAAATAAATGAAGATGAAATGTTTGGAACTCCAAGAATAACTATAGTTGGTTGTGGTGGAGCAG
>CAZVNH010000189.1:776-4081 GCA_964628575.1 uncultured Thermoplasmatales archaeon
GAGCAGGTGGAAATACCATTACCCGATTGAATAAACTTGGAGTAAAAGGTGCAGATACAATTGCGATAAATACTGATAAACAAGCTCTTGATCTTGTAGAAGCTAATCATAAGATCTTAATCGGAAGTAGATTGACAAGAGGTTTAGGAGCAGGTGGTTTTCCAGATGTTGCAGAGCGTGCTGCACGAGAATCACTGCATGAAATTGAGGATTTAATAAAGGATTCAGATCTAGTGTTTATTACTGCTGGCATGGGTGGTGGAACTGGTACTGGTTCGGCACCTGTTGTTGCTGAAATTGCAAAGAAACATAATGCAGTTGTCACCTGCATGGTATCAACACCTTTTAATGTAGAAAGGGCACGTTTAATAAAAGCGGATGAAGGTTTAGATAGCCTTAGAATAAAGGCAGATAGTACTGTTGTACTTGATAACAACAGATTACTTGAATTTGTTCCAAATCTCCCAATTAATCAAGCCTTTTCTGTAATGGATCAAATGATAGCAGAAACAGTAAAAGGACTATCTGAAACAATTACCGTTCCTTCATTAATAAATCTTGATTATGCAGATATGAAAGCAATAATGGATCAAGGTGGCTTATCTGTTATGCTCTGGGGAGAAGCTGATGAGGATGCAGGAGTAGATGCAATTGTTCAAGAAGCCTTAAATCATCCATTATTAAATGTTGATTATAAAGGAGCAAATGGTGCATTGGTTCATATTACTGGTGGACCTAACATGAGTCTTAAATATGTTCAGGATGTTGCAAAATCTTTAACTGAAGATTTAGACTGTTATTCCAATGTTATTCTTGGTGCTCGGGTTATGCCAGAATTTGAAGGGAAATGTCGAGTAATGGCAATAATGACAGGTGTTCAGTCACCAAATTTATTAGGTCCTAATCAGCTGCAATCTTTTAAAGAAAGACCTATTGTTCAAACAGTTGGTAGTAAAAAGGTTGATATAGATTTCGTTCGTTAAAATTAAACCTTTTTTCTAATTTTTTATTATTGTTCCATTAAAATCTTGGTTTGATATAGCTTTTTTGATTTCATCAATTTTTTTACCGTTTAAAACGACAGTTTTTAATTTTGCTTTTTTTATTATACTAAGAGAAGGACCATCGATTACAATATTTCTTCCTGCTTTATCCCAATTCGTCCCATATCTATTAATTAAATCTTGAATATTGATCTCTTTGATTTTAACAGCATCATCATATTTATTTGGATCTTTGTTATAAATACCATCAACATTTGTAGCAATTATATATAATGATGCATTTACTTTATCAGCTAGTTCTGCTCCTACCTTATCTGTGCTATGACCTGGAGAAGTTCCACCCATTATCACTATTTGATTAGATAATTTAATTGCTTCATCTGTTGAAGATGGAATTTGTTTATTTGAATTTTTAATAATATTTGTTAAAATATGAGCATTTATTCTTGTTATTTTAATTCCAATATCGTCTAAGATTTCTTCAGAAAAATTTAATTTTCTTCCAAAATTTATATATAATCTTGCTGTTTTTCCTCCACCAACAATAATATAGACTTTAGTTGACTTGCTAATATTTTTTATTAAATCATTAAATTTTTTAAAAAATGAATCATCAATATCATCTGACAGAATAACTGATCCACCTATTGATATTACTATTGGTTTCATTTGTAAAACTGAATACACGAATTGTTTATTTAGCTTGTCAATAAAAAAATATATTATGCAACTTCAGGTCCTGCCTGAGCTTTTGTAGGCTTTGCTCCAAGTCTAACTGTTGGTATTGGAATTGGAGGTGGTAGTCCTAAATCCTTTGCAATTCCTACTGCCAAAGGAACACTTGTATGCATTATTGCCGTATGAATATGACCTGCTACTTGATCTGGCATTTTTTTTGTATTATTCCATTCCTCAGCTATTTTTTTTGCATTATCAACCTCAATATTTAATGAACCTTCGAGTTTAATCATACCTACTGGTCCATAGCTTGCTGAATATTGAAAATCTATTGTTGATTGTTTTTCTTGAACATTTGAAAAACGAGTAATTGAGCTATTATGATCTATTCTAACTTGTTTCGGTCGTTCATTTCTTTCAATGTATCTTCTAGCTTCAATTGATTTTAGATTAACATTTCTAATTCTCATAATTACATCCTATAACTCAATACCTACTTTTACATGTTTCGTTTATTTAATATCAGTATAATAAAAAAATATATATAATCTTTATTTTAAAAATTTTTTAGATCATAGAATATAATATAATAAATTCTTTTATTTATTTTTTAAGATTTGGGACTATTTTGGGAATAAATAATATAAATATTAATAATTATTAATAATAGATAATATTGTGGGTGAATAAATATTAGAATAAAAATCATAAAAAAAAGTTATTCTATAATTATTATATTTTTGCTAATCGGATCTTGTTTTTTTCAAGCTAGTTTTTCAGGATTTGCTAAAAATATAATATCAAATGATAATAAATCATTACATTTTAAAAACGATGAAACAGAATATTGGGCATTACTTGTTGCAGTAGGAGTTTATGCTGATAATACTCAACAGAATCGTCCTTTAATGCTTGAAGAAATAGATGATCTTCATGAAACACTTCTTCAATCAGATATCTGGTCAGAAGATCATATCAAGATTATTAAAGGTGAAGATGCAACAGTTACAAATATTATTTCTGGATTGAAATGGTTAGATAAAATGGAAGATGAAAATGATTTTTCTTTAGTATTTATAACAACACATGGTTCTCCTTTAGGACTAGACATTCCACCATTTGATGAAGAAGATGGAACCGATGAAATCCTTGTTAGCTATTGGGGTTTTGCGTATCCTCGGCTTTTTCTTTATGACGATCAACTAAATTTTAGATTAAATCAGTTAGAATCTCAAGGTGTTTGTTTTATTGTTGATAGTTGTTATGCTGGTGGATTTAATGATCCGCCTAATTGGCTAGATTCTGATAATAATATTTTCCCATTATTTAAAAAAGATATTTCAATGTCTGCTGATGAATGGATAGAGGGATTTGGTGAAGAAGTAAGCGGTCAGAAACGAGTAGTTTTAATGGCTTCTCAAGAAGATGAGGTATCATATTCAGGTGGTTTTGCACCTTTTTTAATTGATGGTTTAAAAGGTCATGCAGATGAAAATTCAGATAATATCATAACAGCTGAAGAAGCTTTTTATTATATACAGCCAAGAACAAACCATCAACATCCAACAATATTTGATGGATATCCAGGTGAACTTCCATTAATTTATTTATCTGAGTCATATA
>CAZVNH010000189.1:4091-5479 GCA_964628575.1 uncultured Thermoplasmatales archaeon
AATGGGCTTGCGGTTCTTAATAGGCGATAAGGAACAAGATGTTTCTATTGAAGAAAAAGTATTTTCAAATCTAAATCTTGAGGATTCAGATGAAAACTCAGTTATTAAAGGATTTATTAAAGATTCTGAAACAGATGCACCTGTTAAGGATGCATTAATTTATGTTCAAGGCCGCACCAATGATTGGGATTTTTTCCAAAATGAAACAATTACTGATACAAATGGTTTTTATAGTATAAATATTCCACAATGTCATTGTAGAGTTACAGTAAATGCTGATGGCTATTGTACTGCAGAGTCTATGTTCACAGAAGTTGATGAAAATCAGGAAATTTGGTTAAATCTCTCATTGTATTATCATCCACCTGAAAAATCAATTATTTATGGTATGATTACAGATGAAGATACAGGTAATCCAGTTGCAGGAGCAAATATTAGTCTCTCATGGGAAGGCAATCAAAATCAATACTATAGAAATAATACAAAATCAGATGCTTCTGGATACTATCAGATAAATATTGCAGCTGGAGAAATAGATATTGAAATTGAAAAAAGTAATTATTTTCAAAAAAATCTTGAAGGAATTATTATCCTAGATTATCAAAATGTTGAGATGAATTTTTCATTAATCTCACGCCCTTTAGAAAACTCAGTAATCTCAGGATATATAAAGGATAAAGAAACTGGTGACCCTGTAAATAACGCCCATGTTGAATTTGAATGGATTGATATATCCTCAGGGTATGGATATAGTAATGAAATTTATACAGATGAAACAGGTTTTTATAGCATAAACATGGCAGCAGGCGAGATATATATGGATATTCGAATAGGAGGATATGAATACTATGATCCTTATCGTCATGACACAAAAGAAAACGAGGTTTTATGGTTGAATATCTCTTTAGAAAAACAAAAAATAGAGGTTGATATTGCAAAGCCTTTACAGGCATTTTATATTAGTAATACTCGCTTGTTTCCCTATAGTAAAACAAGAATAATTGGAAAGATAGATATCGAAGCATCTACCTATCAAAACTGGTATGGAGGACCAAATATAGTAGATAGAGTCGAGTTTTACATTGACGGTATTTTAAAGGAAACAATTACTTCTGAACCATATACATGGACATGGGATGAGAAAATTTATGGAAAACATACTATAAAAGTTATAGCGTATGATTTTGATGGAGATAGTGATAGTAAGGAAATCGAAGTATATAAAATTCTATAAATACTATCTCTAATTTGCTGATATTAAATTTATTTAGAAAAGTTGATAAACTTAAATATTTATGACCACTTGGGGAGATTATGAAAAAAACATTACCAATAATAATCTTGACTATATCTTTAGTACTACTATTATCAATTAATACAGTTAATGC
>CAZVNH010000190.1:0-5470 GCA_964628575.1 uncultured Thermoplasmatales archaeon
CCATTTTTGATTCATCACCTCTGAATTGATGAAGGTATTCTGTTAATGTCTGACCATGGTTTTGACCAAGAATGTCCTTATGGTAGGTTCCATATAATTCGAGAAAACGTAATTCTAACCATCCATCTAAGAACTCAAGATAGTCTACAACACTGTTGTTGTCCTGGTCTCCCTCTCCATGTGTTCCAAGACCTGTATTTGCAATGCAGGCAATAGCTCCACCATTATGTTTACTTGTTAGCCACCAGGCCCAACAATTCGGTACCCATCCGTCAAACAAGAATCTAGAAGTGAAATATTGTAAACCATTTTTTCGAACACCTTTTTTAATTCTATAAAGGATTGATGAGTTATATTCTGCATTATGACAGCCGCCTACAATTGTTATCGGTAATTTTTCTTTATTTTTAAGAGGTATCATATCATCAACATCATATCCATCACACCAATTTGAACTATTAGCTGGGAAAAAATGTGTATTCCATGATGTCATACTACCATGACCGCAGAAATATGCAAAACCTGCACCTTTATTGAATTGGTTATTAACTGTTTCTCTGCTTATATCATCATTAATAGAATATACCTTTAATGCATTAAAACCTGGCATAATATTAACTGCTTCTTCACATGCAAGAACTCCTTCATTATAATGATTTGATTCAACATATGAGTCACCAGCAACAACAAGTAAATTGTTGAACCAGTTTTTATCACCTACCTTTGTACCTTCATATTTAAGTATTTTATTTACTACTGTTTTAACTTCAATGATATCTCTGCAGGCAAGTCTTCCAAGATATACATCAGGATAGACGTCCATTTCATCTTTAGCATCATCATTCCATTCAGCAAAAATATCATTTCCATTAGAGTCCCAACTAGAGAAATGACCTTCAGAGTCATAAATATCAGCATAGTATAGATCGCTTACAAAACGCTGCTCTGGATATTCCTGCTCATCAGGGGGTACAACATGACTATACCTTACAGGTATACTCCATTGAAATCCTTGACCTATTATTGCACCAACAAGGAGAACATATCTAATATTCCAGTTTTCTATTGAATTTTTTATAAAATATTTAATTTTCTCTTGAGGATCTCTTCCTTCAAAATAGATAGTATCATAGATTTCTTCAGTTGTTACGATTTTTGTTTTAATACCGTGATGTTCTTTAGAACAAACTAGTGGCTCTAAATACTTTTTAAAATTATTCGGACAAATTATTAGAAGATCATAAACAGTATTGACCGGGATAATTTCTTCTTCAGGTTCCATATAGGTAATATTTACTGATATTTTATCAATAAATTTTACAGAACTATCAACACTGTAATATATAACTGGATAAACCCTTAACACAAAAAACGTTGTATGAGAACCCTCATCAAGTCCTCCACCGGTGTGGTATAAAACAAAGCTCTCTGGATAAGGATCAGGACTTTCATAATTGGTTTGTTCTATTTGGGTGTTTAGATATTGATATTCTATGCTATCTGTCTGATATCTTGCACAGGCAATTTTACAAGGAAGTGGTATTTCTATTGGATCTGAATATTCAAAATCTACGTCAATTATTTTTGAACCAAATGGTAGTTTAAAAACACTAATATTAACTGGAAGTACTGGTTTTCCAGGATCATCGTTTAAAATTACAACTCTATTATGATTTGTTTCTTTAACTCTTACAACACAATAATTGTTATATTCAACTATTTCTGGATATGAAAAAGATAATTCTTGCTCAATATATTTAATATTTGACTTCGTTGTACCTTCAACACATGTTTTCTCATCACCGTTATTCGATATTTTAGTGATCTGCATACCGATAACATTCAAACAATTTGATAGAACAAACAGAGCTATTATAAAGATAACCATATATTTATGTTGCATTCTTTTTCTCATTATTTACCCCCCATTTTTATAAGGATTTAATATTTTAATATTGCTTTACTTTAAAAAATCTTCGGATATAACGAAACTTATTATTTCTCAGCTGTTATAGAGTAATATCCAGGTTTTGAAATAATAAGAATTAAGGATTTAATATAATATTTAAATAATAACTTCCATCCACTAATAAATGAGTTTACTTTTACTTGTTTTATTTTATTTTTATATTTTTTTAACAAATACTTGAATAAATAAAAAAATAAAAATAAATAGAAAAAAAAAGGTTTGACATTTTTTGTTCTAATAAGATTGTTAACTGTTATATTTCTAAATTCACAATTTTTCAAACAATTTTCAAATTCGTCAATAGTAAAAACTTCTTTTGAACTTATTGAGACTTTTAAAATATTTTTCTTGATATTTGATAGAAAAGATTTATTTCTATTATATTTCCTAAAAATATCAATAATTACAATTTTTCCTGTTGGTTTTAAAATTCTCCTTAATTCTCTAATTGCTAATTCAATATCTTCAGCATAACATATTGTTTCAAGAGCAAATATTCCATCAAAGAAATTATCAGAAAAACCGGTATTATTATAAGATCTCTGAAGGAATTCGACATTCTGGATTTTCAAATCTTTTTTAAGTTTTTCAGCAAGTTTTAGCTCATTTATCGCAAGTGTAATTCCATAAAAATGTGTTTTTGGATATTTCTTTGCAAGAAATAATGATGTACCTCCTACTCCACATCCTGAATCAAGTATTTTTTGCGGTTTATCTTCAGATAGTTTCAGTAATCTATCGACATAATTATTCATATTGATTAAAGCTTGTTTATACCCTCTTACTCCCTTTTCATAGTAACCCAAATGCCAACCAAGTAATAAATTCTGATTACCCCTGTTAATTCTTTTTTCATCTTCCCAGAGATCTTGATAATGTTTTTTAAGTGATTCTTCTTTTTTTGTAGTTGTTTCCATGTCTTAACATCTCGATTTATCTAATAATTTAAAATATATTTTAATAATTGCTATTTCATTAAATAAAAAAAAATTTAGAGATTTAATTTGTAGTGTATCCACCTATCTTTAGTGATGGATCGCCGAATAAGAACCATTGTTGCGCCATTTTTACATCCATTTTATCATTGTTACCACCAAATAAATGAAGATATTCAGTTATTGTTTGACCATGGTTTTCACCTAATATATCTTTTCCTTCTTTTCCATAAAGCTCAATAAAACGAAGCTCCTGCCATCCATTTAGAACCTCAAGATAATCAGCAATACCATTATGGTTTGAATCATCCCTGCCATGTGTTCCAAGTCCAGTATTTGATATTGTAGCAATTGTTCCTCCACCTCTAACACTTGTAAGCTTCCATGCCCAACATTGTCCCATTAAACCACCAGGTATGAATTTTGTTAAAAAGTAATTTATAAATCCAAATTTTTCTACACCTGTTTGTATATTTTTAGTAATTGATTTATCGATTTTTCCATTTAGACATCCGCCTATTACTCCAATTGGTAATTTTTCTTTATTTCTTAAAAAATTCATGTGAATTACATTATAGTATTCAGTCCATTTTGTTCCATCAGGTGGATAGTGTGTTCCCCAACTTGTTTGACTACCATGTCCACAAAAATAAACAAAACTTCCACCTTTATTGATCGCGTTATTAATTGTTTTATAATTAATTTGTGTTTCAGATGCATATACCTTTACAGGATTACAGCCAGGAAATAGCTCTATTGCCCTATCACAAATTAGTTCTCCTTCGTTGAAATGATTTTTATCATCGTATGAGTCTCCAGCAATTAGTATAAGATTTTTAAACCAATTTTTTTGTTTAACATTGTCTTCTTCATAGTTAATAATTTTATTAACCATGGTTTTTACTTGAAAGATATCTCTACAGACAAGTCTTCCAAGATAAACATCTGGATAATTATCCATTTCATCTTGTCCATCTTCATTCCATTCAGCAAAAATTCCATTATTGTTTGAGTCCCAACTACAGAATTCCCCTTTAGAGTTATATATGTCTGCAAAGTAAAGATCACTAATAAATGATTTTTCGGGAAATTCTTGTTCCTTAGGTGGTATTACATGGCTAAATCTGATCGGTATATTCCATTTATCTGTCTGACGTTTAATTCCTCCAACAAGAAGAACATATTTAATTCCAATTGTCTCGATTGCATTTTTTATGTAATATTTTATTTTTTCAGGATTGTCTCTTCCCGCTGATGTTTGTTTATACACGTCTTCAACTGTTACAAGTTTTGTTTGTATTCCCATCTTATTTTTATGAGTTACAAGTGGTTGAAGTCTGTTTTTAAAAGCTTTTGGTGCTATGATTAAAAGATCTTTTTCTTGATTGTTAGGTAGTATACTTTCTGATGCTTCTTTACAAGTAATATCAATTTTTACATCTTGTATATATTCGATTTGACTTCTTAGAGGAAGATACCTCACAGGGTAAACTCGGACTACAAGAAATGTCTTATAAGTGTCACCAGAAAGTCCTCCTCCTGTATGATAAGTTACAGGTTCTTCAGGATAAATAATATCTTTATAATATATTTCCTCATCTTCAGCTGTTTCAGGCGAGTACGATCCATATGACAGCTTTCTAGGAATATCAATATATTTTTGATTTGAAGTTGTATATTTAAAATCAATTATCTCTGATCCAAATGGAAGCTCAAAAATTGTTAAATTAAAAGGTAATACAGGTTTACCATCACCAATTGCTGAGTAATCGGTTTCATCTACATATACTGCTACTTCATCATCTGATTCAAATTCTACTATTTCAGGTTCTGAAAAAGTAAATTTTTTTGATATTGTTATATATCCTAATTCTGAAAATCGCTTGTCATCATCATCTCCAATATCTATCTCATTAGTTTCTTTATCTGGTTCATATAGATATATAAAAATTCCACTTAGTGCTGCAAGAACAATAATTATAGTAATTAGGACTGCAATAAAAATATTGAATTTTTTTTGTATAACAATACCCCCTTTCTTTATTATTCTAAAATCTTTATAATTAATATATTATTGTTACTTTATATAAATTTTCTTATTTTTTATAAGAAAAATAGGATTATAGGAAAAATTTATAAATAAATAACAATTGTTAACTTATTGATTTTAGGAGGTAAAAAATGAAAAAATATATTGTAGTAACAGCAATTTTAATGATATTTGTTTTATCAATTGGAGCAAATGCATATACACTAAAAGAAGAAGAATCGAAAAATATTAAAAGTTTATATACAGATGATTTCACTCATACTGTTTTAGTTGAATTTGCTGGAACATCTAAATGTGGTTATTGCCCAACAGCACATCAACAATTAGATACAATATATAATCAAGGAATCTATGATTTTCAATACGTATCAATGATTGTAGATGTAAACTATGAAACATATGATCGTATCAAGGAACTAGGTGTAACTGGAGTTCCTCATATATTTATGGATGGTGGATATCGAAATGTTAAAGGAGCTCAGGAAGACGAACAACCATATATTAATGCAATTGAAG
>CAZVNH010000191.1:0-5460 GCA_964628575.1 uncultured Thermoplasmatales archaeon
TCAGACTTTCTATATTTCCACTTCCTATTGATGTTGCCTCTATTCCTTCCCAGTCACTTACATCTCCATCTACTGTTATTTTTACCTCAGGTGAGTGTATATAGTTTGTTCCAACTACTTCTCCTGCTATTTGTCCATTAACTTCCAGTTCATAGCCTTCTGCTTCTGCTAACTCATCCCATGATAGCTCTATAACCTTGCTGCTTGTACTACTTCCTCCTACATTCTCTATTGGTCCTAGAAGGCTTCTTACTGTTACTATTCCACTCCAGTCTCCTGCTCCATTTCCATTTATTCCTCTTACTCTATAATTATGCTCACTATATGCTGTAAGTCCTGTATGTTGGTACCATGTGTCTGTACCTACATTTTCAACTACCCCATCTACTTCCATTTCATAGCTATCTGCACCTGTCATTGCATCCCATGTAATTTGAATCGAGTTTTTAGCTATTCCAATAGCTGAAACATTTTTAACTTTACCTAATAGAGTTGAAATACTTATTGGTTCACTCCACTCACCTATTCTTTGGGAATTTCTACCTCTTATTCGTACAATATATTCAGTCATAGAATCTAAGGAAATATTTAAATAATTATTAATATTACTTGCTCCATCTATATCTCCATCTAACTCAATTTCATAATATTCTGCTCCATCCAAAACATCCCATGTCATTTCAATACTATTACTATTTGCAGCTGAACATATTCCAGTTACTTCTCCAAGATCAGAATATTCAGACAATAAATTTTCCCAAACACTAGACTCGTTCAAATGAAGTATTTCAATATCACTAACAGAAGGGCTTGTATTCGCATCATTTGTAAACAATCCAAAACAGTACTGTGCTTTTATATGGTTTCCCTGCAGAATTTGCCCATGTGTAACCTCTTGCCAATCACTCCATATATAGTTATTGTCCATTGTTCTAATCCATGCTTTAATATCTGTCCCTAAAGGCTTATTTTCATTCCATATTAGTTTAATATCATCTGAACTATCAATATCAATAGTATCTGAACAATACCAACCATGAGGAACTTTTAAGTTGAAATAATCCTGTTGGTATGTAAAATAATCTATTAAGTTTTCATTAGTAGCATTTAATGGAAATGCATAATTATTTACGCTGTTATTTAAATCTTCAATATTAAAATAGATTTTTATATCTTCTGAGCTAAGACCACCCAAAACTTCTTTATTAATCTTATACTCAATTCTTTTTTGATCTTCACTTATTACGTATTCAAAACCTTTCATAAACATTGATTTCCAACCTTGATTATCTCTTCTATCTAGATTTTCATCATTCCATGTGTAAATCCTATCATTGCAGATTTTAAAATCCGATTCCATTAATGAAGTATATGAATCACCTATATATCCAGATTTTTCTTTACTTATAGTATCTAAATAAATATTATATTTATAAGAATCAAAATCAATATTACCATCAACTTCATAGTTGAAGTAAATATATTTTGAATCATCTGTAACAGAAATTTTATTAATTCTAATATCATCAGGTATATTTTCATCTAACGCTCCACTAGAATTATCAAATATACTATCACTAACATCCCAGTCATTAAATTCACCATCTAAAGTTATTTTTTTATTATACCAATAGCCTGGCTCATCTCTATCAAAAGTAAAAGTATGGTTTGGAGTATCTATAACAGCTGTTCCACTGGTAAATATTCCGGTATTTTCTCCATCCCCACCCAGAAATAGTCCAATTGGATCTTCTATCTCGACAGTATCATACAAGCTAGGACCATAATCTGAATCACTATAATCATAGCAATCAAATCCCCATATCTTTGAAGTCAAATAGGTATATAATTTTTTATAGCTATCATTTCTATTACCATATGTAAAAGCGAAAACTTTAAAATCCTTATTTTGTTCTCTAAGAAGATTCCATATTGATGCTCTTTTGCCTAAAATATCATCTTGATCATAATAGGTATAAACACCGTCTACCTTTATTATAAATTTATCAATATTTAAATTTTCAGCACCATTATAATTCATTTTAACTTTTAAATATTTTGCAGAATCAGTAATCCAAATATACTCATCAGAATTAGCAGGCACATTATCTTTTATTTTCGTCCAAGTATTTTCATTAAAAGGTAATTCATTGCCTTTCCATATCTCCATAGTACAGTTTTCATCACTAGCTCCCGTACCAATCCACCTTATACTGTCCCAAAAATGTGTATCTTTTGGATTTTTTGCATAATAAATATATTCTGGATAGTCTTGAATATTATCAGTATTTACAATAAATTCAACTGAACCATTAGATCCATTTTTAATATTTGTTCCATCAAAATAACATGATCCTCCTGTTTGCACTGAATCTAATGATAATCCGTAATTTATAGTTCCATTACTATTAAGTATATTTTCATTCTGATTTCCTTCAAAAATTATTTTATTGGAAGAAGAAAGAGCCATAAAACTCTCCCACATATAATAATCTCCTAGTTCAGCAAAGTCAGTAGAACCATTAATTATTACTTCTAAATTCAATAATTTACAAAAATCTGATATTTCCTTTAATTTACTATAAAATTGATCAGGATCATATGTTGATAGATCATATGTGAATAATTCATCAAATCCCACATCACATTCATCAAAAAATATTCCGTCTGCCAAACCATTATCTTTAAGATACTGTATTTCACTCTTCATTGAATTAACAAATTCATCAGTATCTTTATAAACACTACCAAACGCTAAATACTGGAATATTTTACAACCTTGTGATCGTGCTTTCCATACATTTTCAACTGTTCTATCTCCTGTTACTAATAAATTATACTTTGAGTAATCAGTCATTACACTAATATCTAAATCATCATAACAAAGAGCATTTCTATTAGGGTCATAATATTTGTTATCAAGTGACATAATACCATTTTCAAATTTAATTCCTGCACTTTTGCTATATTCCGAATAAACATCTTCTTGAACTGATGTATATGTTGATTTAATAATTGGATTACTCCATTCGCTTTTCCCATTATAATTAATTGATCTTACTTTAACTGAGTACAAAGTATCAAATCCTAATTCATTAAATACATAATTAGTACTATTCGCTACATATAATACTTTTCCGTTCAGATCAATTTCATATCCTACTGCTTCCTCTACCTCATTCCAATTAATCTCAAGTGAATTACCGGAAATGTCTGCTGTAATATTATTTGGTACATCCGGTCTTAAGTCAGTCCCTGAAATTACAGTATTGGCTAACGCCATAGATTCTCCTTGAACAGGTAAATAATCACCTTCTCTACTATAGGAAATTTTCATTTCCTCAGGTTGAGTTTTTCCAATCTGTGGTAAAGCAATTCTAAATTCAATTATATTATTATCTCTGTAAAACTCTAATTCGCCTATATATCTCCAATTTTCATCGTCTTCTGACCATTTAAATAAAGATTTATTTTCAATTAAATAATCTATACCAGAATTTAACCACACATCATTCTGTTTACCGGTAAGTTTGCTGTTATCACTATCAATATAGAAATCTGTGTATTTTCCAATACTTGAACCATTCAATAAAATATAAAGATAATTACTATCTTGAACTGCTAATAGACTCTTCGCATCTCCAGTCCCTTCAGCAATTGGTGTAAATTCATTCCAATCATTGGTAAAACCGTCAATATATATTTTCCCTAAAGTAGAAGATTGACTTTCCCCAACTGTTAGAACAAATAATTCATCACTCCATTTTCCTATTCCATTTGAATTAATCCCTCTTACTCTGTAAGTATGTTGACTATTTGGTAATACTTCTGAATGTAAATAATTTAATCTGCTATATAAGTCTTTTATTTTTCCATCAATTTCTATTTGATATTCTTTAGCTCCCGTTAACTCATCCCATGAAATCATGATACATCTACTTGTAGAAACTGCATCAATATTTATAACTTTATCTAGGAGTGTAGTTAAAGTTATCATTTCAGTCCATTCACCAGCTCCATATCCATAAATTGCCCTTACACGATAGCTATGCTGAGTATTTCCTAATAAGCCAGAATGTTCAAAACTTGAAATACTTATATTTGAATGTACAATACCATCTGCTTCTATCTCATATCCAATTGCCCCTACTATCTCATCCCAGTAGATTGTTATATTGTTGCTGTCTATAGATGAATTCAATTTTATAATATCACTTTCAATACAAGTAACATTTAATAAATTACTCCATTCTCCATATCCATTAATATTTAATCCTCTTACTCTATAATTATGTTGACTTGAAGGTACTAATCCCGAATGTATATAGTTAACAGAAGAACCTATTTCTTGTATTTGTCCATCTATTTCTATTTCATAGTTTTCTGCTCCATCCAATTGATCCCATAAAATCGTTACACTAGTACTTGAAGTTGATGCTTGTACATTCTTTACACTTCCAAGTAATGTTGTAATATCTACAGGATTACTCCATGCTCCCATTCCTTCTGCATTATTTGCTCTTACTCTATATGTATAACCTGAATTTGGTATAAGTCCATCATAATCTGATAATAGTTTGTTCGTTTGCGGTATTTCTGTTCCTTCTACCGGTATATGGTTTCCTAGTGTTGAGTTTGTATATGATACCCTTACATTTCCTGTTCCGCTCATTCCTAAGTCAATTAATGCTATTTTCGTTTCTACTACATTACTATTCCAATTTATTTCTACTTCTTTTTTATATGACCATCCTCCATCAATCCACTCAAATAGTCCACCATCTTCTATGTAGTAGTCTGCTCCTGAATTTTGCCAGTTGTCTTTATGTCTTCCTGTTGTTATATCTTCATCTGTATCTATATAAAATTCGTTCCAATCTCCTATTCCTGTTCCTTTTATCAACAGGTACATATTACTTTCATCCTGTACTACTGTCAGATTTTCAAGATTTCCATCTCCTGTTGATGTTGCATCTATTCCTTCCCAGTCACTAGCATCTCCATCAACTGTTATTTCTGCTACCGGTGAATGTACGTAGCTTGTCCCTGATGTTTCTCCAACAACCTGTCCATTTGCTTCTATTTCATATCCTTCTACTCCTTCAATGGCATCCCATTCTAACGTTATACTCCTGCTTCCCGCTGTTCCTCTTACGTTTTCTACAGCTCCAAGTAAACTTCTCGCACTTACTATTTCGCTCCAGTCTCCTGCTCCATTTGTATTTATTCCTCTTATCCTATAGCTATGTTCACTATATGATGCAAGTCCTGTATCTTCATAGCTTGTTCCTTTTATTATTCCTAGTACTACTCCATCTCTTTCAAGCTCATAGCTGTCAGCACCTGTTAATTCATCCCATGTTATTTGTATATTATCACCACTTATTCCTTCACATGCTACATTTCTTACTGAATCAAGGAATGTTGTGATCTCAATAGGATTACTCCACTCTCCCATTC
>CAZVNH010000192.1:0-5427 GCA_964628575.1 uncultured Thermoplasmatales archaeon
TTCTGGGGATTAGGTCTTTTAATTGCAGGTATAATTGCTTCTTTAATTACTGTAAGATGGAGTATTTTTGGTTTATATTTTTCAATTTTTGCAAGTGGAGCATTAATTGTTTTTTGGCAAGGAATCCAGGATAGTGTTGGAGTTTTCGGCCCAGTTTATACAATTGCTTTATCTATCTTAGGATTTGTAATAGTAGAAGCATATAGACGTTCGCATAAATATATAATATCTAACCAAAGAATCACGTTCAAAGGAGGCGTTATTACAAAAGAAGAAAGAACACTTAGATATGATAAGATAACAGATATAAATGCCAAACAAGGAATAATAGGACAAATATTTGGCTTTGGAACAATAATTCCAATTAGCCAATCAGGATTTGGTCTTGGATCAGATAAATCATTTGCTGGTGGAGGAGTACAAGTTGGTGAAAAAAAAGCTAAACTTTTTGGTTTTATAGGTGGAGGACGAGAAGTACAAAAACCTATGTCTATGAGCCATTACGAATTACATGGAGTTTATCCTTATAAAAAAGTAAAAAAACTTGTTGAACAAATGGTTCAAGGAAGCGTAATTACGCCTTATCAAGAAGAGCAAGTAGCATTTCAAAAAGAACAAGTCGATATACAAAAACAGACGCGAGATCTATTAAAAATGCAGTCTGAATCAAAATCTCAAGAGGAAGAAATAGACAAAACACCTAAAGATAAAAAGGAAAAAGAATAGTCTTTTTTGAGATAGTTTTATAAAACCTATTTTATTCCATATTTTTTATGGTTCCAAAGAAGGTCTTTTTCACTAAAGGTGTAGGTAGACACAAAGATGAACTTCAGTCTTTTGAATTAGCTCTTCGAAATGCAGGTATTGAAAAATGTAACCTTGTAAAAGTATCAAGTATTATACCGCCCCAATGTAAAATTATAACTAAACAAAAAGGAATACAACAATTAAAACCTGGTGAAATTACTTATGTTGTTATGTCGAGAAACAATACAAATGAACCTAACCGGATGGTAGGTGCATCTGTTGGTGTAGCAATTCCCAAGAATAGAGAATCATACGGATATATATCAGAGCATCATTGTTTTGGAGAAGCCAGTAAAAAAATTGGTGATTACACAGAAGATTTAGCTGCAACAATGCTTGCGACAACTCTTGGTTTAGAGTTTGATCCTGACAAAGCATGGGATGAAAGAAAACAAGAATTTAAAATGAGCGGATATTTTGTCCGCACCCAGAGTGTTGCACAAACTGCCCGTGGTGACAAAAATGGTCTTTGGACAACAGTTATTGCTGCGGCTGTTTTTTTAGAGGAATAATTATAATAGGTTTTAAAAAGCCTTTATATGTAAGTATGTAATAACATATAGCAAGTACCTTGGAGAGATATTAATGATTGAAGAATTTAATAAATGGTTTGAAGATTTACGAATCGAAGATGTACCATCAGTTGGTGGAAAGAATGCTTCACTTGGTGAAATGATCCGTTCTCTTGGTGAAAAAGGAGTTCAGGTTCCATCTGGTTTTGCAGTAACTGCATATGCATATAAATATACAATTGAAAAGGCAGGTATTGATAAACAAATTAGACAAATACTATCAGATCTTGATACACATGATGTAAATAATCTTGCAGAACGTGGAGAAAAAATTAGAACACTTATAAAGAATACTCCTCTCCCATCAGAGCTTGAACAAGACATACGCAAACATTACCAAGGAATGGAAAAAAGATATGGAAAGAATTGTGATGTTGCTGTTCGTAGTAGTGCTACAGCAGAAGATCTACCAGATGCAAGTTTTGCAGGTCAACAAGAAACCTATCTAAATGTTCGTGGTGAAGAAGAATTACTTGAAAATGTAAGAGATTGTTTTGCTTCACTTTTTACTAATCGTGCAATATCTTATAGAACAGACAAAGGATTTGACCATTTCAGTGTATATTTAAGTGTTGGAGTTCAAAAAATGGTAAGATCAGATCTTGCCAGCAGCGGTGTTATGTTCAGTATTGATACAGAAAGTGGTTTTAAAGACGCAGTATATATAACTGGTGCATATGGTCTTGGCGAAAATGTTGTACAGGGAGCTGTAAATCCTGATCAGTTTTATGTCTTCAAACCCACTTTAAAAGATGGTTTTAAACCAATTCTTGAAAAAAAAGTTGGATCTAAAGAAAAAAGAATGATATATGGTGAAAAAGGTACAAAACAGCAACAGGTTAGCGAAGAGGATCAAAAAAAATTTGTAATAAATGAAGATGAAATAATTAAATTAGCTAAATGGGCAACAATTATTGAAGACCACTATCAAAAACCTATGGATATAGAATGGGCAAAGGATGGAAATACAGGTGAACTTTATATTGTCCAAGCTCGACCAGAAACTGTTCATTCTCAAAAAGATGCAGCTTTATTAAAAACATATGTTCTTGAAGAAAAAGGCGAATTAATTGCCGAAGGAGAAGCAGTAGGAAGCAAAATCGGCCAAGGTGAAGTCAACGTAATTGAAGATGCAAAAGATATCAGTCAATTTATGAAAGGACAAGTACTTGTTACAGATATGACAGATCCAGATTGGGAACCAATAATGAAAATTGCAGGAGCAATAGTTACAAATCGTGGGGGAAGAACATGCCATGCTGCTATTATTTCAAGAGAATTAGGAATTCCATGCGTTATTGGAACAGGTAATGGAACAAGTGCTATTCAAAATGGTTCGAAGGTAACAATTGATTGCTCAGAAGGAGTCGGTCGAATCTATAACGGTCTTCTGAAATATAGAGTTGATGAACTTAAACTTGATAATCTACCACGTACTAAAACACAGATTATGATGAATGTTGGAGTTCCTGAAAAGGCATTTTCTCAAGGTCAAATACCAAATGATGGCGTTGGTCTCGCAAGAGAAGAGTTTATAATAAATAGCCATATCGGAATTCATCCTCTTGCATTATTAGAATATGATAAATTAAAACAGATGATAAATGAAAATCCAAAAATCACTGAAGTCATAAAAAGAATTGATGAGAAAACAGTTGGATATGATAATAAAGTAGAATTCTTTGTAGACGCTCTCGCCAGAGGAATTGCAAAAATCGCTGCTGGATTTTATCCAAATGATGTTATTGTTAGAATGAGTGATTTTAAAACAAATGAATACTATAATTTAATAGGTGGATTTCTGTACGAACCAGAGGAACACAATCCAATGATAGGATGGAGAGGTGCTAGTAGATATTATGATGAAAAATTCAAACCTGCATATGGTTTGGAATGCCGTGCAATAAAAAAAGCAAGAGATGAAATGGGTCTTACAAACATTAAACCAATGATTCCTTTCTGTCGAACGCCAGAAGAGGGAAGAAAAGTTGTACAAATAATGAATGAACACGGTCTTAAACAAGGTGAGAACGGTTTAGAAATCTATGTAATGTGTGAGATACCTTCAAACGTAGTAGTTGCTGATCAGTTTGCAGAAATATTTGATGGTTTTAGTATAGGAAGTAATGATCTAACTCAACTAACACTTGGTCTTGACAGAGATAGCGACTTGGTTGCACATATATTTGATGAAAGAAACGATGCTGTAAAAAGACTTGTCAAACAAGTAATAGATGTTGCTCATACACATCAACCACGTCGTAAGGTTGGAATATGTGGACAAGCACCAAGTGATTTTCCAGAATTTGCAGAATACCTTGTAGAATGCGGAATAGACAGTATTTCACTTAATCCAGATACAGTTGTTAAAACAAGACTTAAAATTGCAGAAGCAGAACAAAGATATGGAAAACAAGAAATAGTCAGATAAAAACATTTTATTCAAACAAAACTTTAAAAAGAGATTTGTTTTTCTTAGTGAATCCTATGAAAATAATTCCTGTTATAACAATGCATAAACGAAAAATGATAAATCTTCCACCAGAATCAGCACAAAAGGCAATTGAAAAAATCGATGAAGACACACCAATATATTTAATAGACAATGATGGAATATTAAAAGATAAACCCAACATCTGTACATTTCAAAAGCTATCAAAAAACTATGAACTATGGATAGATAATGCACCAAGAACACTTGGTGACATTGTAGATACTTTTATGGCAGGTGCAACAAAAATTGTTATTAGAAAAAAATACTGTCCTGAGTTAAAAATCGAAAAGATAAGAGAGATTACCGATAATGAAATATTTTCAAACCTAGAAATTGATGAAAACCAAACTATAACTCCATTCTATAATTTTTATCAAAATTCAGATGGATTAATAAATTTTTACAATAAAGAAAAACTTGAAATGAATTTTAAATATCAAGATATAATAAAACAGTACATTGGACAAAAACCCATATATACAAACGAAAATAAAAAAGAAAATTTATTATTTTGGAAAAACCTTGGAATAAAAAATTTTTTAACTAATATAGAAAATTATACGGAATTTAAAAAATATGAACTCTGAAGCAGAAAAAGTAATAGCATTTGTTTTCAAGCGAAGTGGAAAAAAACAGATAATCTATTCAGACTTTTATCTAACTCTCTCTATGGAGTTAAAATGGTTCACACCAGATAATGCGAAAAAATTTTTAGATTATGCGATAAAAAATAATTTTTTAATAGATAAAAATGAGAGGGTTAAACCAAATTTTGATTATGAAAAAATCGATGTTCCATATGGTTTTTATCCAACAAAAGTTGTATATGAAAAAGATGCAAAAAAAGATAAAGAGGTTCCCAAACAAGAAATAGAAGAAGATATTTTTTTAAAACTTGTTGAAAAAATTGAAAGTGAAACAGAAAAAAATAGGGAAGAAATATTAAAAGAAATCAAATCTCTTGAACAAGAAAAAAATATTACACAAGAAATTGCAGCATTACTCGTTGGAAAAGAATACAATATTTCTTTAGAAGAATATTATAATGGTGTTGAAGAAAAAATATTCAAATAAAATAAAGCATAATCGGAACAAGTAAAATACCCATACAATGACTACGACGCACACCCCACTCCACAGGCAACAAACCAATACAAGTCGCAACCAACAACACCAACAAACCAAAAAAACCAGTAAACAAAAAAACAAGAAAAACAACACTACTAATAGTAACAACAACAAGCTTAGCATATGGAAGATTCCCAAAATTCTTAGCAAAAACCTTACCCACACGAAGAGTAAAAAAATAAGAAAGAACACCAGCAAGCAAAACAGTAATAAGAAGAAAACAAAGATTCGAAGGCATCAACAAACCTTTCCACTCAGAAACATTAATAAGCTCACGAGCAGCCATAGTCGCACCACTACGAGAACGAAGAATAATAAACAAAACTACAACCACAAAAAAAGCACAAGCAGTATTAACCGCAGAAAGAGTAACAATAGTCTGACGCTTACTAGACTCACCACGAGCATTCATAGCAAGAATAGTAC
>CAZVNH010000193.1:0-5418 GCA_964628575.1 uncultured Thermoplasmatales archaeon
ATATTTATACTGAGCAGTCCATGTATTTGACCATCCTTCATCATAAGCTCTTGCCTGTTTTTCTTCTATTTTGTTTCCAAGATAATCATAAACAAATGTGTCTTTATATGTTTTATCCTGTGTACCATTACCATTTGAATCATGGAGTCTTTCAGTTTTCACCATCCTTCCATGCTTGTCTACATATGATTTAGTTACTATATCTGGTGAGTTTGAGTCACCATCTATTGTTTTTGTTGTAACTGCATAATCGGCAGTTCCGTTATTATCCTCATCAAAAGCATCATTGTAACTGTATTCTTCCCTTGAAAGAACTGTAGTTGTAGTTTTATTAGTAGTTTCTTTATATTGCAGTCTTCCATCATTGTAGTAATTATAAGTTATTGTTCTCCAGTAATCACTATTTTGATTATTCTTTTCCGTTTGTAGTCTGAATTTACTGTCATAGGTATATGAATTCAGATATTCACCGCTTGTGACATCTTTTTCGTGCAGGAGATTTCCAAATACATCGTAAATGTACTGCATTTGATTTGAGTTTTCGTCTGTAACTGTTACAGTATTTGTAGTATCATTGTAATTCCATGATTTTGCAGTATTGTCTGGATTGGTTAATTGAGTAATTCTACTAAGCTTATCATACTGATAGCTTATCTTGTTACCTATACCATCATACTTTTCAATAAGATTTCCATACCAATCATATTTATATACTTCATCTATGGTTCCATCTGCATTTCCTGATTTTGCAGTAATCAGATTATTATCCTCATCTGTTACCCCTTCTGTCCATTTTCTTGTGAGATAGCAGCCGTTAAACTGCCCATCTCTAGCAGTATCATTGTCGGCATAACTGTATTTAGTTGCAATGTAGTTTGCCCAATTGTTATCAGCAAGGTAGTTTCGTTCTTTTGTTACATTACCGAAAGAGTCATAAACATAGGACGCTTTCTTTTTTATAGTATCATTCTCATAAAAAGATATCCATTCTATATTTTTATAATCTCTATCACCTAAATCATCAACTATATTTTCTATACTATCCGCTTTATATATTCTTATATTTGTTATAAAAATAGAATCTGTCGTACTTCCCTGTGTACTATTTTCCTGTGAAGAATTATTTGCAGCATTAACTGGGTATCCTTCATTTTTAAACTTTAATTTCATTATATCAGTATTTTCTGATGGCAAATTAAAGCTCCAGATACAATGTTGTACATTGCTTGTTGAAGATACCGATTTGCGTAATATATTTCTACTCCATGTACTTGGTGCATTTGGATCCTCAAAACAAATTCCTAATCCCATATTTGTATCAGACCAATAATCAAATTCAATTATATAGTTTTGAGAAGAATTAAACTTCAAATTTACGGAGCTACTTATATCAGTAGTAGCATCAAGTTCAGCAAAAGTACCTAACTCCAATTTAATAGTTTTTGAATTTTTTTGTGTTTCTAGATGTTGCAATTCTATTATGTTACTTGGAATTTCATCATTGTCCAATAAGTTTCTTTTATAGAATTTTGCATTTTTAAATATACCTATATCTGAATATGCAGGAACATATTTTTCCTTTATTGTAGTATTCGAATCTTTTTTATACTCTCTACTTGTAATGTAGTGGTAAGTTGGGTTGTAAGTATATATAGTTTTGTGTTCCGTATCTGTTGTACTGCCATTTGCCTGTGAGTCCCAGGAAGTAGTTATATCTCCATAGTCATCATATTGGTAGTTTTCAATTGACTCCAGATATTTAGTCCCATTATATAATTTCCTTGTTACTTTAGTAGGAAGTTTATTGGTATTATATTCATAATTTATTTTAGCTCTATCTATAGTTAAATTCTCATCTACTTCCTCCAAAGTCTTTAAATGTTTATTATTAAAAGTATAAGTGGTTTTGTTACTTTCACTATCAGTTATGCTTGTACTATAAGTAAAAGCTGACGGTAAATTATTAGGGTCGTTATTATCAGGGTAGCCTGTATAATTATTTGATGAATAATTATAGGTTTTCAGGTTATAATCAGTAGTTCCTTCCTGCTCTTTTCTTGTTTTTATTCTATAATATTCTTGTGTTCCTCTATTTCCAAGATTTCCTGTAGCTTTCTCATAAGTATATATACTGGTAGCTCCTGTTGGATAGTGTATTACTTCTAATATCGCAAATTTATTTGAAGTATCCCTATTTGACTTGCTAAAGAATGAGAAATTACCTATTTCAAGAGAATAACTAAATGTTGTTTCTCTTCCTTCCTGATCAACTTTTTTCACCAGTTTGTAATCCGTAGGATCTCCACCTTGAATAGATTCTAAGAAATACTGGATTGTATTATTACTATCGGGTATTTCGAGAGTTACCTTTTTTCCTGTTGCAGTGTTTTCGTATTTTATGTTTATTACTCTATCCAATGAGTCTGTAATCTTAGTTATCACAGGATGACTATTTATAGTTGTATGCTCAAATTTAAT
This sequence comes from uncultured Thermoplasmatales archaeon, assembly GCA_964628575.1. Classification (GTDB taxonomy): domain Archaea; phylum Thermoplasmatota; class E2; order DHVEG-1; family DHVEG-1; genus CAZVNH01. The sequence goes on from CAZVNH010000193.1 coordinate 2,479, forward strand.
CCTATTATTAAACCTGTCATAAATTCTTAGTAATTGTCCACTACTTCCAAAATACTCTTTTTTACCATCTTTATAGTATAAAATATAAGCGTAACTAACACCATCAATAGTTCCATTCACTTGTTCTAATCTAATATCTTTCAAGGTATAATCTTTTAAATTTGAGTCTCCACTGGTTGACGTATATTGATATTTGTAAACATTTCCATCTGAAGTGTGAAGGTATTTATCACTTCCGTCTATTTCAATTGATGAAAAAGCAAAAAACCATCCAGAACCAAGGTTATTATGTTTTTCGTTATAAGTATCTGTTATCAATAAGTTATCTTTATCCGAATACGAATCCACCGGATCAAAACATTTTATATACCCCGCATAATAATGGTCGTAGTAAGTTCCTTCTATTACTCCATCATTGTTATCATCATAACTTCCTCCTCCGCTATTACTCTCCCAGTCATCTATTTTATCGTTTGCTTCAGATAATGTTTCATAAGTACCTAAATATTCTATATCTCCATAATGCGTCCATGAATCTATTCCATATATATCGTAGTCAGTATCTACCCAACCATATACCTCGTAATCATAGTCATTATAATAATCTATATCATAATCTGGTTTATATATGTTTGACAAACCTGAATCATATTTTGAAACTATCTCTAAGTTAAGACCATTTTTACCAAGTAAGTTAAGGTCAACAAATTTATAATTTAACTCTCCACCATTTAGGTTTATATTTTCACCATTCATTTCGTTATAACTAAATGGTGCCTGATAGTATTTATCATATACAACATCTGTTTCTTCTTCAGTACTTTGTTTAATTGTATTTAAAATATATACATTTTTTTCTAGTATTTCTATAAAACCACAAATGGATAATTCATTTTTTAATAAATAATCAACAATCCAATTAATATTAATATTATATAAGTTTGATGTTTCAATTATTTTGTTCCATTCTTCATCATTAAAGTTATTATTCTTTATAATTTCATTAGTATCATTACCTTTTATTATATCTACTATATTTTCATCTAGCATTTTAGCTACTGAATATGCTGACATAATATCTGTAACTGAATATTTTTTTAACATTAAATTTTTTATATTTTCAATTGTTTCAGAATTAAAATTCTCAATTTTTTTATATCTACTATATTTTATAATTTCTGTTTGCAGTTGATTAAAATTTTCGTATAAACTTAATAGCTGAACTATATCATTTATGCTAAATTGGCTTTGCATTATTAATTTTCCAATTTTTATAGAATCACTAAGTGTATAGCCATTCATTTCACATTCGAGTAGTATTTCTTTGCTTATCTCAAAATAATTACTAATGAAATCTTGTTGCTCTTGTGACGCTTCTGAATAATAGATACATTCATTAAATATATTGATTATTGTCTTTATTGTTTCAATATCCTCTTTATATACATCGCTAAATACTGGTTCGCTATTTTCTATATAATCATCTTCTTCATAGAATACTAAATTATTTAATGAACTATTAAAATCAATTACTTTTGAGTCAATCAATTTATTATTTATAATAGTCGACTTAATATTAAGAGGTTTTAATTCACTATTATAACTTCTTAGTAATCCTGCAACCCCAACCACATAAGGTGCAGCCATAGATGTCCCACTCATATATCCATACCCGCCATCCGGCAATGTACTTATTACATCAACACCGGGGGCATATACATCAACACTATCCCCATAGTTTGAAAAGCCTGCAATCTGACCTCTATTATCAACAGCTCCAACCGATATCACATTGGGCAAATCAAAAGCCGCAGGATATACAGCCGTATTCAGTCCATCATTTCCTGCCGCACATACAAATAGTATACCTGAGCTTTCCATTACTTCTTTTAATACAGGGTTATAACTATTTCCTCCCCACGAGCAGTTAATAACAGATACACCCATTCTTTCTGCATATTCAATAGCCTCAATTGCATCTGAAGTATATCCGTATGTACCGTTAATAAACTTCAGCGGCAGTACCTTACCATTTGGAGCAGCCCCGATTATCCCTGTTTCATTTTCCGCTGCTGCTATTATTCCTGCCACATGAGTTCCATGAACTTCGTATACTGAGTCCATTACTGTTTTATCCTCATTATAAAAGTCCCATCCATTTACATCATCAATATATCCATTGCCATCATCATCAATGCCATTATCAGGTATCTCAGATGTATTAATAAATATATTATCATTCAAATCAACATGATTTATATCAATACCTGTATCAAGCACTCCTATGACAACATCAGGTGAGCCTTTTGTAATCTCCCATGCCGGAAGTACATTTATGTCTATTCCGCTAATGCCTTCCTGTCCTCCTATTACCTGTCCATTATTATATACAGCCCACTGGACACTGAAATATTCATCCTGCGGTAAGTCTAATAAATCAAGTTTATAGTTTGGCTGTGCATACTCTACATCAGGGTCATTATTTAATTCCTCTATAACACTGTCAATATCATCTGTCTCATCAATCTCAAGCACCTCAAACTTGTCCATTTTTTTCTTACTGTCAAGTTTTTTCAGACCAAGTTTACTCTTTACCGTATTTTTCACATTATCTTTCTTACTTTCAGAATTAGTATCTTTGTACTTTATAATAAGCTCAGTTTTTTCCCTGCCTGCTTCTAAAGCCTTATTACTACTACTTTGAGTGACTTTAGCTTTATCATTTTTTTCAGCAGCCGGGCTGTAGTTTGCAAATAATGTTGTGCTAATAAATGCTGTTATTAACAGATGTGCTAATATTCTTTTTATTCTATACATTGTTGACCTCCTAAAAAATAATTGTCTGAACCATGATTCACTGGATTTTAGGATTTACGAGATTTTAAAATCCTGTTTAATCCTTTAATCCTGTAAATTCAGGTTCTGATCTTACTCCACCAC
>CAZVNH010000194.1:0-2661 GCA_964628575.1 uncultured Thermoplasmatales archaeon
TTTACCTAAATAAAGCAAGTTCTGATCAAATATTTGTTTTAATGACCACCAAACAGATTCGATATAATCATTTTCAAGGGTGATATATGGATTGTCCATATCAAGCCAGAAACCGATTCTTTTAGTATTTTCAACCCATACATTTTCATATTTGAAAACACATTTTTTACATTCGTTATTAAAATCTTTTATTCCAAATTTTTCCACACCTTGTTTATCTTCAAGTCCTAGTTCTTTTTCAACCTCAATTTCAACAGGAAGACCATGTGTATCCCATCCAGCTTTTCGAAGAATATAATGTCCATCCATTGTTTGATATCTAAGAATTAAATCTTTTACAACACGAGTAAGAACATGTCCAGGATGAGGAAGACCATTAGCAGTTGGAGGACCCTCAAGAAAAACATAAGGTTTTGATCCTTTTCTATTATCTATTGATTTTTGAAAGATATTATTTTTTTCCCAAAACTCAAGAATATTTTTCTCAACCAGCTGAGGGTTATATTTTTGAGGTGGGCTTTTTATCATATAATTTCTCCAATATTTCAGCACCCTAAATAACAGAAGACTATTAAAACCGTTTCCATTAAAAATAACTAATAATTCTTTATATTCTGTGATTTCATAATCTCTCTTATAAAAGAAGTAGCATAAACTCCTTTATTTAACTCAAATCTAATAAATAATAGTTTCAAGTCAGGATTTAATTCATCTTTTTGAAGTTTCATTTCTAAATCTTTAATAAACGCAAATATTGGTCTTCTTAATCCAGCTGAAGATAGATATGGGATATCAGCAATAATGAAATCTCTGGGATCAATTTTTTCTTTTTCAATTATACTTTGTTCAATCTCACCCATTTCTCCTTTAGAAAATAGTGAATCAAAACCAAATAAAATTCCACTAACAGCTGCTTTATCTTTTGATATCTGAGTATTAACTTTTGATATGTTTTGTTCACTTGTAAAAATATATCTATCTTCAAAAACACCTTTTCTAATTGGAATAATAATATCTCCTATAATCGCCTCATTTAAAGGTATATTTCTTTTAATCCTTTCACTAATTATTTTATTAAATAAATAAGATTGATAGGCATAGATAAACATGGTTAAAAGATTCTTAGGAAGCTCTTTTAAAGCGTTTATGAAATCATCAGAGTCAATTATTAACTTGTTTAAAATTGCTTTTTCAAAATTTAAAGAATCTGGGTAGTTTTTAAGTGCTTTAGAATAGTCAAGTGTTTTTTCTAAGTTTTTTCTAAGTAAAAATATATCTTCGTCTTCTCCTTTAATCGGATTGGCAATATAAGTCATAACAGCTTTTTCCCAATCATTCTTTATAATGTATCTTCCCACAATATGAGTTATTGGTCTAATTATTCCAAAACGTTGAATACCAAAATAATTTGGAAACCCACCTTTTTCCTGGAAAAAATTATAATAATTTTTAATAGTTTTATTATTAATCTTTTGGTTAATATTTCTAATTTTGATCTTGAATATATTACCCTGGAGATTCCCAATTTTTATACCCTTTTTTGATTTATATATATTTTTAATTTCTACATCTTTAATTTTTATTAAGGACAGTTTTTCCTTTTGAATATTATAAAAAGACATTATTTGTTGTGTTTTGGCACGTTTATCTTTTGTACCTGCAAAACCTATTCGCTGTCTAGAGATATGTAATCTACTTGATAGTTCTTTTACTAAAGAATTAGTTTCCCAAGATGTTGATATTACATCAGCAATAGTAAAAATACCATCTTCATCTTCTTTTGGATAATTTGATATCTCATTTACTTGAAAATCTTCAGCGATAGTTCTTAGTTTTCCATCTAAACCATCAAAGGGTGAATAAAAATTATTTATACCAATCTTTTTTTCAATTCTAGATACTTGCATCTATTATTTACTCTTAGTTTTTGAAGAAAAGTCTTTGCTAAATAGCTTTATTTCATCTTCAAGTTGTTTTACTGCTTTTTTTAAAATTTCTTCAGGTTTACCTTTCTTTACTCTTATATATAATCGTCGATTTTTAGATTCTGGATGATCTGTTAAATAAGATGCATATTCTACATCATCATTTTGTAATAAAACCTCAGTTATTGGATTTAGAATGGTTTCAGTTTCTCCAATAACCTCAATTTCGAGTTCTTTAGTAGATTTTTTTAAAGTTTTTAGCTCCATTTATTATCACTTCCATTTTATAATGAATATATAATTTTATAATCTGTTAATATCATAATTGCCAAAATCAGAAGCAAGTTTTCTTTTTTCAATATTTTTACAATTTTGACATTCAACAATATTTCCTCTTCTATTTAATGAATGTCTACATTTTGAGCACATTGCTTTAATAACACCAAGATCTCTATCCTTTGTCTCAAGTTGAATACTTGGTTTTACTTGTGTAACTTTAGCTCTAATTATATCACCTGTTGAAAACTCTGTTGATGGATCTTTTGTATATGAATTTGATATTTCTGAAACTCGTAATGTTCCATTGGTATCACCAGATATTGATCTCTTTTTACCATTTACATGAAAAACATCTACTATTACCATATTAGATCTAACTGAATTTACTAATCCTAAAATTATATCTCCTTTTTTTAGCTCAATAGGGATACTTGTAATTGGTTTTACTTTAGCTTTT
>CAZVNH010000194.1:2671-3486 GCA_964628575.1 uncultured Thermoplasmatales archaeon
GCAAGAATTACACCATCTTCTTCAAAGGTTCCTTCACCGGGAAGTAATTCTTCAGATGTTGAAACTTGTTCTCCTGGAAATACTAATTGTTTTTTTGTCATATGAAACACCATCGATTTTATATTTAATGTTTAGTACGCAACTCGATTAGCGTTTTAAAGATTGTGGTTATGATACTTTTGAGAAATTTAAAGAGTTTTTTTATTGTGATACTAATCAAATTAGTCGTATTTTTCTATTTTTTTTCCTATAAATTTATATATAGTTAATATTTTATGATTGTATAATAGTATGTGGGGGCTTTGATATGAATAAAAAAAGTATTATAGTATTTTTAATATGTTTTTTCTTTGTAAATATATCAGTTGCAACTGGGGTATCTATCAATAATAAATCTGTAAATAAAGATATTTTATTAAACAACCATTCTTTAGATAATGATAACGAATATAAAGTTCAATGGGAAATGAATTATGGATCAAGTAGTAGATATGGTGCAAGATATGAAGGTCCACAACCTATTGGAGATTGCGATAACGATGGAGATAATGAATTACTTATTGCTGGTAGAGACAGCAGAATTAGTGTAATGGAATGGGATGAAAACAAACAAACATATCTTGAAAAACACACTCTTCGCCCTCCTTTTTATCCAACAGTTCAATCAGATGCTGGTGGCTTTGCAATAGGTGATTTAACAGGAGATGGAAAAAATGAAATAGCAGCAACCTGGAGTGCAGCTGTTTATAAATGGATAAATGGTAAATATAGAATTATTGGTTTAAATTCATGGATTTTTGATAATGGAGGAGGTA
>CAZVNH010000194.1:3496-5408 GCA_964628575.1 uncultured Thermoplasmatales archaeon
ACATGATATTGATAATGATGGTAAAAATGAGCTTATTATGAGTGGTGGACCACTTAGTCAAGATAGCACTGTTCCAGAAATAGTTGTTTTTGAATGGAATGGATTTTTTTTAGTTAAAGATTCAGAATGGGATAATCCAGATTATGGGTACACCTATATCTATATGGCTGGTGTAGGTGATGTCGACTATGATGGTGAAAATGAAATTGTTCTCGGATCAAATTTTAAAGTAATTGTACTTGATTGGAACAAACAAACAAAACAATTCGATGCAACTGTAATTAAGGAAAAAGAACCAGATTATGGTGATGATTATATACCATATCCATTTTCTTGCGTTTGTAAAGATAGTGATATGGATGGAAAAGCTGAGATAAACGTTGGTTATATGACACCTGAAGTATCTGTTTTTGAATGGAATGGAGAAGAATACATTACAAAATTTGAAACTAGTTGGGAAGGCGAAGAAAGCATTATCGAAGCATTGGACGTGGGAGATGTCGATAACGATGGGATAAATGAGTTATGTGCGGGAACCAACCTTGTTCATATCTTACAATGGAATGGAGAAACATATGTAGAAGAAGCAATACTACCAACGTATGGATGGCTTGCAGTTTTAAATATTGGTGATTGTGACAATGATGGAATTAATGAACTAAATACCGGTTCAGTAGGTATAAATCCAGGTGAAGATTATATGTCATGGACTTATAAATATCAATGGCAACCACCATTCAAAGATAATACAGAAAATGACAATGGTAATTTAAAAGTAAAAATAAAAAGCTCATTACTAAATAAACAATTAGGTGGAGGGTCTGTTGCTGCATGGAATCTAGAAACCGGAACATGGTATGATATCTCTCCAGAAAAAGATGAATCTATTCCAGAAGATGAAGAATGGGGCTCGTATGAAAGAAATAATATTCCAGCTGGAACTTATTTATTAAGAGGTGTAGTAGAAGGATATAAATCACAGGAAAAATCAATAGTAATTGAATCAGGAAAAACCACAGAATACACATTTACATTATCAGTAAAATCAAAAAGCATTATTAACAATTCTCCAATAATAAAACTCAGTAACAGATTATCGGTTATTAGAAGCATTTTCTCAAAGATATTATAAATTAAATCAAAACATTAAAATAACAGATAACCATATATATTAACAATTGTTAATTGGGGGTTAAATATGAGAAAAGAATTAATTTGTTTTTGCCTATGTATTTTGTTAATTGGAGTTATTATTGTACCAGTTAGTGGAAAAGAGATAATAAATATTAAAACTAATGAAGAAAAAAATAATCAACCATATCCTATACCAGGCTGTCTTATAAATAATAAATTACCTGAACGAAATCCTTTAATTCTTGAACATAAATCAATAATACCTGAAAAACAAATTTTAACAACAGAAAATAATATTATTACTATGTTACAACAACTTGATGAAAACCTACTATTAGGATTTCTTGAAAATCTTACATCTTTTGGACCACGTGTAACATCATCTCATGCATGTGAAAATGCAGGTGAATACATTTATAATCAATTTGTAAGCTGGGGTCTTGATACAAGATACCATTATTGGGAAGATTATGATCTTTTTGGTAACAATATCGAAGCGACAATTCCTGGTAATGATCCATCAAGTGATGAAATTTATATTATATGTGCACACTATGATAGTGTTCCTACAAGTCCAGGTGCTGATGACGATGGCTCTGGTGTTGCAGTTGTTATGGCCGCGGCTAAACTTATGAGTGCTTATACTTGGAAGCATACAGTTCGTTTTGTTGCTTTTTCTGGTGAAGAACAGGGTCTTTATGGTAGTTATTATTATGTCCAAGAGGCAATTGAAAACGATGATAATATCGTTGCAGTTCTAAATGCTGATATGATAGGT
>CAZVNH010000195.1:0-5400 GCA_964628575.1 uncultured Thermoplasmatales archaeon
GGTATACATCCTACATTTAGACAAGTACCTCCAAGAGGTCCCTTATCTACCCATGCCACACTAAAACCATTTCTAAGAGCTGAATCTACAATCTCCCCACCAGAACCGCTTCCAATTACAATAACATCAAATTTTTCCATAACTTATTCCTCTCTAAAACTGCTAAAAATTTAAATCTATAATTTGGCAAATAATTATTTTTATCTATAAAAAATCGTATTTGATCACCAATCATTTTTAAACTTTTTCTCCAATATACTATAATAGGTATATGTTTTTAAAATAAAGTTTTATTCAATCAATCATTTAATATTTCATATCGCAATTTCATCACAAGCATACAAATACTTTCAGCACTCTCTAACTCATCTTTTTAAAGCAAAATAACCATGCAAATAGTCCTATAAAACTGCTTTTAGGGGGAATAAAAAATGATTAAAACAAGCATTTCAACTCATAAAATACAAAAATCAATTGATAACAATTTAATTACAAGAACAGTGTTAAAACCGGATATCGTTGTATTATCTGGAATAAAAGAGTTAGATGAATTAACTGGTGGTTTCAAAGCAGGAGAAATAACATTCATCGATGGAAACAGCAAGCTTATATCACTCATGCCCAATCATATCTGTGTAAATACATTTAGAACATTTAAAAGTGACACAATATACATTGATGGTGGCATCTGTGCCGACCCATATAAAATCGCTAAATATGCACGTATGATGGAGCTTGATCAAAAAGAGACATTAAACCATATACACATAAGCAGAGCGTTTACTGTTTATCAGATGACAACTCTTATACAGGATCTACTTGAATCAGCGATAAAAAGATACAAACCACAAACACTTATCATTGGTAGATTCCCAGTTATGTATCTTGATTCAGATGTAAAAAACAAGGAGGCTCAAATACTTCTCAAAATTAATCTTGAAAAAATTAGAGAATTAACTACAAAATATGATCTTATCACTGTTTTTACAAATCTTGATAGAAGTATTCTGTCAAATCGTAGAAACATGCGTAAAACACTTTACAATGATGTTGATGAAATCGTATAATGTTTTAAGAAAAGCAAAATACACTTTCGAAAAAGAAGGAATTGGACTGCTTATCATAAATGAAAAAACAACTAATGTTTGTAAAATTATCAATGCAAAACAATCTAAGAAAAAAATTGGTACAAAATCATTGTATGAAATCTCAAGAAAAAATCAATATAATAAATTTCGTTTTTTCTAACTATTTATTATTATTTCTTCTTCACAGTTTTTCTCGTAGGGTCTGATATGGTTATAATTTCTTTTGAAAACAATATTTTTATCAAGTTTTTTTAAAAAATATTTACATGGACCTTCAGATATTTTTTTACAAGATTTTTTTGTATCAATACCTAAAAAAAGTGATAACTCAAGTATAGGACATTCATTTTTACAATGAGTTATCAACCTTTTTTCAGACATTTCAACAATTTCACAATCCTCAGGTGGTACTTTTAAAAAATCAAGATAAAAAAGTTCATAGATATCTTTTGTTGTAATATTTTTTATTTTTTTATTTTTTTTATGCCAACGGTATGCTAGCAAATAAAATCCAAATTCATAAAATTTTAAAAAATATAAAATCCTTAGAATTATCTTATTTCTTGATTTAATATTATATCTGATTTTCACACTATAAGTTATTAACAAATTCTTATTAAATTATATTATGAAAAAAAGAAAAAAAAGGGAAAATTAGTTTATTTTTTTTCAACTCCGCCCCATTTTGAAATGAGTACGATACCTATCACAGCTACTAATGTTATAAATATTGCTACAGCTATTGCTTTAATTGCTCCATCAGAATCTGCAAATCCACCTTCTTGCCACCATCCAGCTAGTTTCATTAAACCTATAATTACATCTTTCCAAATTAATGCAATAATGAAACCAAACGCTGCTGCAATTGCCACAGCTATTGCACTTTTTATTTCTTTTATAGATATCATATCTATATATACCTCCCCAAGTTTTTATAGATATAAGAAAAATAGTGTTATATATATCTTATTCTTTTTTTATAAAATACAGATATTAAGGATAAAAAGAAAAAAAAAAATTAGTAATAGCTAAGTAATTCATTAATTAAAGGAAAATCCTTAATGAATTTCAGGAAAAATGAAGCTAATACAACATTTTTAGATCTATCCCTTGGCATTTGAACATTTAAAGGAACAGACCATTTACTTTTATGATCATCAGTATCTTTTGCCTGAACTCTTACAGAAAATGTACCTCGACTATTCCATGTTTTAGACTGACTAACTGTTTGACCTGATGGATAAGGACCTTTCCATCCACTGTCTGTTCCATCCCCCCAGTCAAATTTATAAAATATTTCATCTCCTTCATTATCAGTAGTCGAAGTTGTATATGTATAGCTATTTCCCGGCGTTCCAGAAGATGGACCAGAGGGTTTACTGGGTCTTTCAGGTGCACCAGGTTCTGAACCATAATTAGTTGATTTGAGATTAATATTAATTATTTGATCCACTTCTCAAAATGCTTTAATTATATTTCCTGCTTCCTCAGAATAATAAAACTCAGTTATATCTCCATTTGATAAAATTTTATAGGATTCAAAAGTACCAGCGTCAACTGTTTTAGTCTCAATATCTGTACATTCAGCATTATATCCACCAACAACATCATTGATTATTATTGGATTATCTAAAAAAGAAAGATCAGCTGTTCCTTTTATCTGTGATGTCATCATAACCCATTCTTTTCCAATAGTTAATGGAAAATCAATAGAGTTATATGCAGGAGTAAAAGAAATATCAATATCAAGACTAAAGGTTTTCACAGGTATACCTAAAAAAGCAATTTTTCCAGATATAAGAGTATCTATATGTTTTAAACCATTATTTGATTTATCAACTTCTAATGTTCCGGTTATTGTTGTATCTTTTAAAGTACCTGATATTAAATGAATTTCATATATACTCATTTCTCCTGTAACATCACCATTAAGTGACATAGAGTAAATTGATCCTGTATCATCTTCAACTGTAAATGTTAAATCATTAAAAGCCCAATTAAATGATAAAGCATCACTAAGTTCCCCTTCATAACCAATATTATATTTCCAAATGTTGCCATTTTGCCAAACAGGAACATCATCAAGAGTATTTAATGAACTGATGCTGTTTTTATTATTTTTTATTGTTTCAGCTGCTACAAAAAATGGAGAAAATAGGATAGCCGACACTATTATACTTATAAGTATCTTTTTCATTTTTTCACCTACCCCTTGAAACAAGGGTTTTTATCCTAAATAAAGGAAAGAGATAGATTGTTTTTATTTATAGTATTATATTGCTGTTGGCTCAATCCATTCTGGGCTATAACACGTTAATGTTGGATCACCAAATATCACTTGTACATTTGTAACTTGCATGGACGATGTTCCATACATTGATGCTGAATCACCCTTAGTAAAATCTCTTTGATGTAACCATACATATTTAGAGAAAGCTTCCCCTATACTTAGTCCATTCATCATCATATCACTTATCCAAGAATCATCCAATAGATCCTCTTGCGGACAAAGACCCGTTCCAGCGTTACCATACCATAATGCACTACCATGCTCAAGATATATCTCTGGTCCAAAATGTTGACCTGTTGTACATGACATCCAGAGTTCAATTTCGCTATGTAGATTTTCAAGATCTCTATCTATCCATTTGAAATGTATTATATCATATAGGTTTGGTTCTTTTGCATTATACCAAGTAAATCCACCCCATCGAGGTGTTTTTGTCTGAGAATCATCATACATGTATCCTCGCCATCCATCCCACCAGTCAAAATCATATAGTTCTTCATGACGTAATTCTGCAACTGGAAACGATTCTGCAACATTCTTATATTGTGCAGATACTCCTGATCCACCTGTTCCATGTCCTGAATAATAATTTATTGCAACTCCTTCATTCATTCTATCAAGCCAATTGTCATATATTACGTGTCCTTCAAAGAATCTACCATGGGAGAAAAATGATTCTTTCAATTCTCTTGTTGAATATACTGATGTTCTTTCTCCATCGTTCGTTGTCCATTGTCCTCCATCTGGAAAGTTCATTAACTGTGCAGTAGTAATATCCCTTCCAGGGTTTGCAAATATCAATGCGGAATATAATATATCACGAGATATTAAGGCTGCATCAAGACTAACAGTATCAAATGGAAACATACCAGCGATAGAGTTTTCCCCTGACATTATACGGCAAACTGGATGACGTATATCTGTATCACGTGGTGAAACAAATAGATATACTTCCTGACCGGCCCCTTCAAGACCCTTGTCTTTGATCCAGTTTTTTAGAGTATCATGGACTTTCCCCCACCAACGCAGGTGTTGATCTACTCCAAGCTCTGGTAAATTACCATTTAATAAATCTTTAATTATCTGAGAAATATCAATTGGTTCATCCATTTTGGATAAATGACCTTGAGCTCTACAACCATGATACCATCCTCCAGCGTATTCACGCCAAGCTGTACCTTTATCAAGATAGTTGTACGCATCTGGAACCTCTCCGATATTTAACACATTACTTCCATGATATGCACCTATTAATCCTGCAGGTGCAAAAAATCCATCTTCTGATCCAAATGATGTAATTGTTATTACATTTCCTGTTGCTGATGTTTGTTGTATATTCCCAGATTTCTTTTGCTGTGTTGTTTGAATTACTTTATTCATTGATGTAATTTCTGTTACATCTCCTATTGGATTTGCCTTGCTGACATCATTAATGTTTACAAAGTAAATATGTTTTGCACCAAGTTGATCTATTACATCCTGGGTTGCTTTTGGAACGGAGTTTTCAGTAACATATAAAAGTGGAGCATTTATCTGTGAAGCAAGTACTGCACCATTTGCTGCAGATAAACCTGCATCAACTCTTTGTGAATTATGTTCTCTAACAACTGCTTTGATATGATAGTTAATAGTATCACTTGTTTTTTCCTGACCATATGGATAATGTGGAACAACAATAATTGTCCATCTTCCTTTCATTGGATAATGTAGACTAACTGAGTGCTCGGTGCTACTTTCTGGTTCCCATCTACGCCAATCCTCAAAAGTATCATGATGATTTCCATTCCATTCATGAATAGGGTTTATTGGTCCTCCATTCCATGATGGTACCGAAGGCCTTCTAACACTACCATAAGGATCAACGAGGAATACTTCAAGATATGTAGGATTACTAGTTGTTACTGTTACTTCAATACTTGAATCTGTATTTGTAACTGGTAATTTGTATCGATCACATGAATATCTTGTTATCTCAAAAGTACTAAAACCAGATGTTCCATCGATATATGGTAAATATATACC
>CAZVNH010000196.1:0-5386 GCA_964628575.1 uncultured Thermoplasmatales archaeon
GCATCCCGCTTTAAATGAAAAGCGGGAGGGCATATTTAATTTTTCAACACCCTAAATAATGTAATATTTTCATGTAAAAATTTTTATATCTGGCTTGACTACCCTATTGAAATATTGATAGGTTCAACTAAAGATGAATAAATTTAAAATATTAACAATCACAATTATTGTGGCTTATCTAGTCCTATTATCAGGAATAATTATTGTAAATAAATATGGAAATAATGAAGAAAAAAATAGTAATACTAATGTTGAAGCTGAAGGAGTTATTATTGAGTTTTTTAGAGTAAATGGAGAATGTGGCCATTGTGATGAAGCAGAAGAAGTAGTTAATGAAGTTGTAGACATTTATAAAGAAAATGTAACAAAAATTGTATATCCTGTCGATCAAGATACATATAAAGATAATCTGAAAAAAATTCAAGATTATGGTTTAAGTACACCATCTGTGGTAGTTTATAATATATCTGATAAAAAAAATATTTCTTTACTAAAATATTCAGATATAATGACTCCAGGTAAGTTAGATAATATTGTTTATAGCTATATCATTGGAAAACCAAATTTTATTGATGAAACTAAAGCTGAAGAGATATGTTTAAGTACACCTTTTGGTGATTTTTGTATTGATACAACTGATGCATCTCTTCCAATTGTAACAATAATTCTTGGTGCACTTGATAGTGTTAATCCATGTTCATTTTTTGTATTGTTATTTTTACTTAGTATTTTGCTTTATACGAAATCAAGAAAGAGAATGCTACTTATTGGTGGAATTTTTATATTTTTCTCAGGTTTTATATATTTTCTTTTAATGGCTGCAATATTAAATTTTATTCTAGTAATTGAGCAGCAGTTAATTATTGCAATTATTGCAGGAATTGTGGCAGTATCATTTGGTGTGTTAAACATTAAAGATTTCTTCTTTTTTAAAAAAGGACCAAGTGCTAGTATTCCAGATAGTAAAAAACCAAAACTATATCAACAAATGAGAAGAATCGTGAAAATTACCTCTATTCCATCTTTAATGGCTGCAACAGTTGTATTAGCAATCAGTGCTAACACTGTTGAATTATTATGCTCATTTAATTTACCATTGATTTATACAACAATTTTAACATCATATAATCTTAGTCCTCTGCAATATTATCTCTATATTTTTTTATATAACGTAATATATGTTATTCCATTGCTTTTAATAGTAAGTGTTGCAGTTATAACTCTTGGAAGATGGAAAATGAGTGAATATCAAGGTAGAGTCTTGAAATTATTTGCAGGTCTCATGATTCTTTCACTTGGTTTATTTCTTCTAATTGACTCAACAATGCTTGAAAACTTTTTAGTTCCAATAATAATTCTTTTGATCTGTATATTTTTAACCTATATCATTTCATTTATTTGGAAAAAATATATTATAGATACACAACCAGAAAAAGAATTATCAGATCTAAATTATTGAAATTTTTTCTTTTTGACATTTTAGCGGGTTAATCTTAAATAAGGTTTTTTAGAAAATCCTATTTGAAGAATTGGTGGTAAGGATGAAAAAGAAAGAAAAATATAATGAAATAGATGAAGAGCATACACTCCTTGATGTTTTTAAACTAGGGGATAGAGTAAAACAAATCTATAAAGATCCTAATGGATATAAATATGAATATTTAGGTGTTATTATCGATATAAAAGATCATTGTATGGCTGTTCATTGGGATACAGTCAATGGTAAACCAAATTCTGAAATGCGTGATACCTATTGTGTATGTCATGTAAATGAAATTTTTAAAGGTGATAGATATTATTCACCTATTGTAAAATACACAAATTAAAATATTATTCTAAATCCTTTTTTTTCTCCATATTTTTATTAGAAAGTAAGTTTTATAAGTAGAAATTCTTTGACCTCTACAGATTTTACAATATTTAGGAGTAAAAAACAGTATGGCAGATTATAATCAGCAGGCTTTTGAAAAAAAATGGCAGAAGAAATGGCAAGAGATGAAAATCTATCACTTTAATTTTGAATCAAAGAAAAAACCTTATAGTATAGATGTTCCGCCTAGATATGCATCAGGTCCTCTTCATGCAGGTCATGCTGTTCATTATACACATATAGATTTTGCAGCACGATACAAACGTATGCAGGGTTATGAGGTATTTTTTCCCCTTTGTTTTGATGTTAATGGAATTCCAATCGAGGAAAGAGTCGAGCGTAACCTTGGAATAACAAGAAAAGACATCGAACGTCATGAGTTTACAAAACTTTGCTCTGAGTTTGCAAATAAGAATATCAAAACAATGACTGATCAATTCAACATTCTTGGGGAATCAATGGATCCATCTATCTATTATCAAACAGATGCTGAATATTACCGTCGACTTACTCAAATATCTTTTATCGAGCTTTTTAAAAAAGATCTGATTTATAAGGGAAAGTTTCCGGTTAATTGGTGTCCAAGATGTATGACTGCGATGGCTGATGCAGAAGTTACATATACTGATAGAATAACTAAATTAAATACAATTAAATTTTATTTTAAAGAAAGTCCTTCAGATCAAATTCTTAAATATCACTCAATAGGAAAAGATGAAAGAGGAATATACGTTGAAATAGCTACAACAAGGCCTGAAATGCTTCCAAGCTGTCAGATTGTAGCAGTTCATCCAAATGATGAAAGAGCACCATGGCTTATTGACCAAATACTCATCGTACCGGTATTTAACAAAGAAGTTAAAATCGTTGAAGATGAAGCAGTTGATCCTGATTTTGGTTCTGGAATAGTTATGATCTGTACAGTTGGAGATAAAGAAGATCTTAACTGGGTTTTCAAATATAAACTTCCAATTGAGATGAGCATTGATGAATCAGGATGCATGACTGATATTTGTGGAATATATAAAGGAATGAAGATTAAAGAAGCACGAGATAAAATAATTAATGATCTTAAAAATGAAAAAATTTTAATTAAATCTGATCCTCTTGACCAGAATGTAGGTGTTTGTTGGCGTTGTAAGACACCAGTTGAATTTGTAAATGCAGAACAATGGTTTTTAAAGACAACAAAATTTAAAGATTTAGTTCTTCAAAAAAGCAATGAAATGAACTGGTTTCCAGAATTTATGAAAATCCGGCTTGAAGACTGGGTAAATAGCCTTGAATGGGATTGGGTTATATCTAGACAGCGTTATTTTGCAACACCGATTCCCTTGTGGGAATGTGAAAAATGTAATGAAGTAGTTCTTGCAAGAATTGAAGATTGTTATATTGATCCAACAGTTGATGAACCTCCAGTTGATAAATGTCCTAAATGTGGTGGTAAATTAATTGGTTCTGAGGATGTCTTTGATACATGGATGGATTCA
This sequence comes from uncultured Thermoplasmatales archaeon, assembly GCA_964628575.1. Taxonomy (GTDB): domain Archaea; phylum Thermoplasmatota; class E2; order DHVEG-1; family DHVEG-1; genus CAZVNH01. The sequence goes on from CAZVNH010000196.1 coordinate 3,361, forward strand.
AGTATTTCACCACTTTATAACACGTTTTGGCATCGTGACAAGCAGAGGTTTAAGAGATTATATCCAATGAGTGTTAGACCACAGGCTCATGATATTATACGAACATGGGCTTTTTACACAATTCTTAGATGCACACTCATAACAGATCAGAAACCCTTTGATAATATTATGATGGGAGGTTTTATTCTTTCTGAAGATGGTACACCTATGCATGCTAGTCTAGGTAATGTTATCGACCCACTTGAGGTTATAAATGAATATGGGTCAGATGCATTCAGATCCTATGCAGCAAGCTGTGCACTTGGTGAAGATAATCCGTTTAGAAAAAAGGATGTGGTTAGAGGAGTAAAGCTTCTGAGAAAGATATGGAATGTCCAACAATTTATAACAAACCTTGTGAAAGATAAAAAACCTGAGAAAACAGAGCTAATTGATATTGATAAATGGATTCTTACAAAATATAGTAGACTTGTTGAAAAATGTACAAAACAAATGGATATCTATGATTATAGTCAAACAATGAAAGATATTGAATTCTTTTTATGGCATGAACTAGCTGATCATTATCTTGAAATGATAAAAGGTTCTTTATATGAAAATAAAAACACTGATAGTATTAGATATACTCTTTATACAATTGGACTTGGAATACTTAAAATGTTTGCACCATTTTTCCCACATTTAACAGAAGAAATCTTCCAAGAAGATTATCAGAAATATGAAAAGGATATAAGCATACATCTTTCAACGTGGCCAGAAACAATAACCATTGATAGAAATAAAGAAAAAGCAGGAGAAACTATAAAAGAATATATCCAACAAGTACGCTCTTGGAAAAGTGAACAAGGAATAGCGTTAAATGCACCTATTCAAGCAATGGTTACATATGCATCAAATGATTTTATAAATAGGATAAAAACAAGTGACAATATAATTAAAATAACCTTGAAATACCCTGATTCACACGAGTTTATAGCAGGAAAACCGGATATTGAGGAAAAAATTGTAAAAATAATTCCGGTATATTCAAAAATTGGACCTAATCTTAAATCAGAGGGGAAAGAATTTATTAGATATATAACAAAGAATCAGGATAAATTAATTGATAAAATTAAGGAAAATGGTGATATTAAATTTAATGAGATACCTGATATTAATATAAAATCTAAGGAAAAATTGATTGAGGATGGTTACATTAAAATCGAGAAAGAGGCTCAGGTTAAAGGTAAAAAAGAATGTTTAATTATATCTTTTAAAGGATTTTATCTTGAAATAAAAAAATAAATAGTAAATTTTTTTTATCTGTTTTTCTCGATAGATATTTAAATAGGTTGTTTATTCAGCCCTCAAGTGATTTGATATATGTCTGATAAAAACAAAATTCTAGCAAATCCTGCACCTTTAGGATTAATGGGTTTTGGAATGACTACAGTTTTACTCAATATTCACAATGCTTATCCTAATAATCCAGGAGTTTTTGGAAATAACTCAATGATTATGGCAATGGGTATTTTTTATGGGGGACTTGCTCAAATTATTGCAGGAATTCTTGAATATCGAAAAGGAAATACTTTCGGTGTAACAGCTTTTTCATCATATGGTCTTTTTTGGATGACCCTTGTATTTCTATGGTTTTTCCCAATAATTCTCGGAGTAAATGCACCTAGTTCAACATTCATGGGTTGGTACTTGTTTATGTGGGGTTTCTTTACTATGATGATGTTTATTGCAACTCTTAATAAAAATTTTTCATTAAGTTTTGTATTTTTAACATTGTTTATATTGTTTTACCTACTTGCATTAAGAGACTGGGGATTTATCGCATTAGAAGATTCTGCATTTATAGGTTTTGAAGGAGTAATTTGTGGTTTTAGTGCAATATATCTTGCAATGGCTGAGGTAATCAATGAATCATTTGGGAGAACAATTCTTCCAATTGGAAGAGCGATATTAAAAAAATAAAATCTATATCTCTATTATTTGATAAGGGGATGATCCTAGACCAATCTCTTCTCCATATTTTATT
>CAZVNH010000197.1:0-5366 GCA_964628575.1 uncultured Thermoplasmatales archaeon
GAAGCATACAATAAAACAAGTAAATTAATAAATGAATATTCAAAAAAATGTAATATATTAACAATTTCACATTACCATTTCGATCATTATACTCAAAATCATAAAATATATGAAAATAAAATTGTCTATGCAAAAGATATATCTAATAAAATCAATAATTCACAAAAAAAACGAGGTGAAGAATTAAAAAATAATATTGAAAAAAATTGTAAAATATGTTATTGTGACAATAACGAATATAAAACTGGGAAAACAAAGATTACATTTTCACCTCCTTTTTTTCATGGTCCTGAAAAGACAAGACTTGGTTATGTTATTATGACGATGATAGAGGATGAAAAATATAAAATATTACACACATCAGATGTTCAAGGACCTGTATCAAATAAAGCTACAGATTATATCATTGATCAAAAGCCTAGTCTTATAATACTAGATGGACCACCTACAACGCTTCTTGGTTTTAGATTTAGTAAAAAAAATCTTGAAAAAGCATCAGATAATCTAGTTAGAATATTAGAAACATTAAATTGTCAAATTATTCTTGACCACCATCTATTACGAGATAAAAATTATAAGGAGAATTTTAAGGAACCCTACAGAGAAGGAAAAACAAGATTGAAAACTTTCGCAGAATATTTAGGTAAGAAGAATATTACCCTAGAAGCACATAGGAAAGAACTATGGGGTAAGTAATATGAGTTTCATTAAAAGATTGGAAAAAAACATTGCAAGAAAAGAGAAAGAAATCGAAGGAGAAAAAACAAAAATAAAACAATTAGAAGAAAAATTGAATGAACATAAAATAACAAGAGCAGAGTTCAACATTAAGAAAAAGAAAATCGAAGAAAAAATAAGAGCTCTAAGTTCAAGGATGAGAGTTTTACAAGGTGGAATGGCAAAAGAAAAACGACATCAGGATGAACTAGTTGAGGAGAAGAAAAAGAAAAAAGAAGAAAAAGAAAAAAAGAAGAAGAAAAAGAAGTAACCTTTATGAATATAATTATTGAAGAAGGGGATATTACAAAAATTTCTTGCGATGCTATTGTTAACCCTGCAAACTCATATGGTTTTATGGGCGGAGGTGTTGCAGGTGCAATTAAAAGAGTTGGTGGTATTGAAATAGAAAAAGAGGCGATTTCTAAAGCACCAATAAAGGTTGGAAGTGCTATTAGAACAACCTCTGGCTTGCTTCCATGTAAATCTGTTATACATGCTCCAACTATGAGTAAACCTGCTATGAGAATAAAAATTGAAAATGTTAAACTTGCTACAAAAGCAGCATTTAAACTATCTTCAGATTTAAATCTTAAAACAATTGCAATTCCAGGTATGGGAACAGGTGTTGGTGGCATTTCATATGATAATGCAGCAAATGTAATTGTAAGCATTGCAAAAGAATTTGAAAATAGGTTTGATAAGATAATTCTTATTGATAGAAATAGCGAAATGATTGATGCTTTTAAACGTTATTTGTAATTGCATTTCTTATTCAGATGGATTCATTACTCGTCCTATAAAAAGAATTGCACCTGTTTCTTTATGTTCTATCAAGAATAGAAATGGATGATCAGCTTTAAATTGATTAGGAACCATAGATAAAGACATAACAATTGATGTTGCAGCAGCGGCTTCAGTTCCTTCTTCATTTACTTCAATATATGCCTTATGTAGCGCTTCACTTATATACAGATTCCTTGTACCGTCCATCTTTGAAAAATCTGCAACTCCAGAATTAAATGCATCTTCTATACCCAGATTTTGCAATACCTGATTTAGATTGTATTCTGTTTCGAATTTAAATTTTGGTATCTCAACATTAACCTCTGTTTCATAAAGATTACTTTTCCAGTCTATCAAATTTTCTTTATTTAATTGAGACTCAGCTATTGTTATATTATTATCTATTGGCAAAATTATAAACATTGATAGATCCATACCATCATAATCTAATTGTAAAACTTTTAAACCAGCATCATCTATTTCTGTATAATTAAAATTTGAATCATCTCCTGAATAAACCATCATATCTACATCGGTTTTTTGGGTATTGGAGAGTTCGAAATCTGTTTTATAGGTATTATCAGAATCAAACTGTTTCGCCCATAATCCTTTAAAATAGATTGCATTTGTTAAAACAAGTTTTGTAAGATCAGAAAGGCTACTACTCTGAATCATATCCTTTATTTTATCATGTGTTTTCTCTTCTATCCAATTGTTAATTGTATCTGCAGATTCAACGTTTTTTGCAAAATCAAGTTCATATGCTTCAGCCATATAATAATCCTTGAGTAAAGAAAGATAAGATTCTAAAAAAGTATAATCTTTATGTGCCCAAAAAGCATTAGCTGTACTAATCTCATAACCATCCTGCTTTTTATTTAATAGATTATAAACTCGACCAAACGAGCATTCTGTTATTTGATCAGCTTGCTCTATCTTTAAAATATTATACATCTCTTCAGCTGTATTTCCATCTGCTCCTTCATATGCCATCGAAAGAGCTGTATAAATGCTATATGGTGAAAAGAAAATATTTCCACTATTTTCTTTGATTATCTCCTTATAGAAATCTAAGGAAAAATCATTAAGAGAATCAACCAATGAGGAAACACTTTCATCTGTTGCATAAGTATCAACTGCTTGAGGTGTTTGAGTAACTCTTACATTTAATGGATTATCTTGCATATTAATCATAGATATAAGTCCTGTTAATACTAAAAAACCACAGATCAATATTACAATTAATGTACCCTTTTTCATTATCATCACATCAATTCTATACAGTAAATCAATTATATTAATGATATGAATATGTTTGGGAAAAACCAAATAAAAAATTAATATTTAATATTAAAACCATCAAACTTTTCCTTGTTTTCTATATTTTCAATAGTTAAATTATCAACTCTAGCAAGAGGAGGTCCTTGATTACACCATTCAATCATTTCATTAACTAAATCTTCTTCACCTTCAAACATTGCTTCAACATTTCCTTCAGAAGTATTTCTAACCCAACCGGTGATTCCAATCTTTTCAGCCATTTGTTTAGTGCTTGCTCTATACCAAACACCTTGAACCTTCCCTGATATTATAACACGAACAGTCTTCTTCATCTATTTCACCTAAGGTCTAAACCTTAAAATTGTTCTTGGAAACGGAATTGCATCTTTTATATTATCAAGTCCACAAATCCATGCAACAACACGTTCAACACCAACACCGTAACCTGAATGAGGTACTGAACCATATCTTCGTAGATCAAAATACCATTGGTAATTATCGATTTTTTCACCCATCTCTTTTAGTCTTTTCTTCATCTCATTAATGTCTTGGCTTCGTTGTGAACCACCAATTATTTCACCATATCCAGAAGGAGCTATCATGTCAAAACATAATGCTGTTTTAGGATCCTTTGGATCACGAGGTTTATAAAAAGCCATTATTTCAACTGGATAATTTGTTACAACAACTGGAGTTTCAAAATGATTCATAAGTCTATCTTCTTCAATTGTTCTTAGATCCTTTCCCCATTCAATCTTCATTTTTTCTTTTTCTTTAAGAATGTTTAATGCCTCAGTATATGTAATTGTTGGAAATTTTAATTTTGAGATTCTTTCAAGTTTTTTAATATCCTGTCCAAGAATTTCTAATTCATGTTTGTTATTTTTTAATACTTGATTGATAATAAACTTGATTTCTTCTTTTGCAATCTCTGTAACATCATGAAGATCCATCCAAGCTACTTCCATTTCAGCCATCCAAAACTCTGATAAATGTCTTGAAGTTTTTGATTTTTCTGCTCGAAAAGTTGGACCCATATTAAAGATTTTCTCTAATGCAAAAATTGCTGATTCTGCATAAAGTTGCCATGATTGAGAAAGAAATGTTTTATTTTCATAATATTTTACTTCAAAAAGAGTTGAACCACCTTCACATTGATTTGGTTGGAGAACAGGTGCATCAAATTCAAAATAACCGTTATCTGTAAAAAATTTATGAATCGCACCAACAACTGTTGATCTGATTTTAAAAACCGAAGTTAATTTTTGAGATCTAATCCATAAATGTCTTTGGTCGAGTAAAAACTCGGGACTTTGATCCTTAACAATTGGGAAAGGTTCTGCAAAATTTACTATTTCAAGTTCTTTTGCTTGAATTTCGTAGCCACCTGGAGCACGCTTATCCTCTTTTACAATGCCTTTAATTTTTAAAGATGATTCTATTAAGGCTTTTTTTGCATCTTCAAATTGATTACCAGGAAGATTTTCTTTTATAAATGTTACTTGTATTACTCCTGTTACATCACGAATTACTGAAAAAACAATATTTCCGCTACTTCTTGTTCTATAAATCCAACCTCTAATATTTACTGTTTCTTCAGTTTTTTTTCCAGATAAAATTTCTTCTACCATTGTCCATTCTATCTTTTCCATTATTTAATCACTAATCAATGGCATAGAATTTTAGAATAAATGAATTACGGTAAATATTTTAATTTTACCACTTAGTTTTGAAGTTACTATGTAATTTAAGTTTGGAAAATTTAGTTTATAAAATTAAAGTTAATTACTTAACAACCCAATTCTAGTTACTATTATTTAGAATCATTCCTAAATCTATATATCATATGGCATTATAGCTGGGTGCCAATCAACGATAAACCAAGGAATAATAATAAAAAGAGTACCGAATATTAATTTGGGGGATGTTCTTGTTTTATCCCAATAATTATGAAAAAAAATGTTTGTTCTTGAAAATGGGTACAAACCATAACGGAAAGTAACACTAATAGTATTTTTTATAAAATTATTTTCACTTATATGATTATTATCATGATTTCCATCAATATATATACCATATCCATTTTTAGTAAAGTTATTGTGTGTAATGGTATTTGCATTTGAATACTCATAATTATAATACATATACCAATGAGTAAACAAGATACCATAATCGTTGTTGTTTTCAAAGGTATTGTTAGTTATTGTATTAAACGATGAATCAGATAGATATATGCCAATATCATTATCCAATATTCTATTGTTATTAATTTTATGCTTAGAACTATCATAAAAACCAATTCCGATATATGTTCCACGTATTACACAATTAGATATAGTAGATTCAATTATATTCGCATAAGGGTGCTCCTCATACAAAAACTTAAATTCTATTCCATATTTAACATCTTCAATAATATTATCTGAAATTACATTATAAGAAGATTCATCTGTAAATATACCTGTTTTAGCGTTTCTTATAGTAAATCCACTAATTTGAATATTATTCTTTCTTAAAACAATTAGAAAATCATTCGATTCTCCATCTAATATCGTTGAGTTTTTATCTTGCCCTTGGAGAAT
>CAZVNH010000198.1:0-5286 GCA_964628575.1 uncultured Thermoplasmatales archaeon
GTTATAGTTGTCTCAGATTCTATCGTCTGAAAATCTAATTTTTTATTATTTTTCGAAATTATTATTCTAGTATTTTCTAATGTCTCACCTCTATTATCAATAATCTTAAGTTTAATATCGTATTCGGCTGGAAACTCTAATTTTAATTCTTCATCTTTAGAAATTTCAATATTTTGATTTAGATTAAATGATTTATAAGTAAGACTTAATTGATAAATATTTGGTGTCAGATTCGTGAAGATATAAGAACCATCATCAATTTTTTCTCCTTTAATTATATATGAATCATCTGATTGTTGAATTATTAGTAAAGGGTTTAATTCTATATCTGGGATTTGCCCCCATAGATCTTCTATTTGAAGGTTTAAGTTATAACGCTCGATGTTAATTGTTTTTTTTAATGAAGTAATTTTTTGTATAAAACCTAATCTAACTGTTTCTTGATAAACATTACATCCATTATATAAAACTTTAAAATTATAAGACTCTGAGCTTGTTGGTGCTTTAACAGTTATTTCTCCATTTTCATCTGTTAAGCATCTTTCGATATTTATATCATTTTTTTGTAGAAGAACTTCTGCATTTTTTACTGGTTCGTTATCTTGATCAACAATTTTTACGTCAATACTAGATTCTGTACTGCATACAACATGAATTGTTTCATCTTTTTGTAGATCTACTATTGCATAACCAATATACTGTTTTTCTTTTGATAAAAACGAATTTTCTCTAAATATTTTTACAACATATTTTCCTTGATCTATATCTATAAAAGCAGCTTTTTTAAAAAATGTAATATTTTTTATATCAAAAATTTTTAGATATGTAATTATTCTTTCTAAAAAATTTTTTCCTTCTAATTCTTCTAATGCAGTAGTTGGTAGTCTTACTGCGTTTTCCGAATATATATACTCATCGTTTTTATAGAGTTCAACTATTATATATGATAAATTTAATCCAAGAGCTGCTGAAAGGGTTGATCCAAAAGGAGCTGATGGGGCAAAATGAATAAAAATAGATAAATCATGTTTTTCTACTTCTTCATAGTTATTTCCATTTTCTTCATCTGACCATGGTTTTAATTTTACTAGTTCTTGGAATATCTTTGATTCTTCTTCAATTACTGAAAAACCTCCATTACTTGAAGAAAAAAATTCGGCATCAAACTCAACAATAAAATCATTTGGTATAATAAAATCCTGACTTTCACCAGCTTCAAAAGAGTTTCTACAGACCTGCATTGTTGCAATATTATTTTCAAGTCCAGGTAGATGTGGATAATCCATTTCAAATGCATTAAGCTGAATTCCATCTTTTTCATCTGTTCCAGATTTTAGAACTTTATTTGAGCTGAAAATTACAGAATGAGAAAAACCAGTATTTCCATTATCAAATGAGATCCAAGGATTCTCTCCAAGATCAATATCATCTTGAATACTTATAAGTCTAATATCTGGATCTTCTGGTATATATTCTGGATCTATATCTACAGAGTACTCTGAAATTGATTCTTGTTCATTGAAAAAATGTAGGAATGGTGGAATCTGACCGATGTTTAAGTCCGCAATCGATCGGCTTTTAACACCTCCAGTCTGTAAAGAAGCATAAGTTCCATCTGTTTTTGCATCAGAATAAACTTTAATTTCTTTCAATGTTTCATGTCTTATTTGAGCATGTATTCTTTTATTTGTTGTAGGGCAATGATAATATTTGTATACTACCGTTGTCTTTAAATCATCTAATTTTGATGTACTAATAATTCTAAATTCAATCATTAGACTACCGTCAACAAGTATTTCTTTTGATATTAATTTTTGGCTTGTAGAACTATAACCAAAAAGACCAGGTTCATTACAATATTTAAAGTCAAATGCTGCAAATAACTCTCCATTCTTTGGTAAAACTTCTATAGTATCTTCTTTCATTTTTGTAATATGTTGACAGGTGTTATACCCCATGAATTGTCCTTCAAGAGAAACTGCATAGGTTATGAATTCATCATCTATTATTTTATAATAGTCTGATTCAAGTGGATATCCAGATATCGGTTCAAAACGGTAATATGATTCCTCAATCTTAACATGATCACTATAATTAGGATTTTGCTTTTCAGAATCATCATAAAAAACAAAATATTTTTCAGATCCATCTGCAAAATCTGGAATTAAAAAAACAATATTACAACTATCTATAATATTATTATTTGATTCAAGAGAATATATCTGAGATTCCAACTCATGCCAAGTATCTTTATGCAAACAACAAACCCTAATAGAATGTTTATTTTCATTTAATGCCCAACAAGGGTTATTAAAACTAATTTTTATATCAATAGGTTGAAATTTTGCGATTTCTAAACTAGTATCAAATGGAATATCTATTTCCTGAAAGTAAGACCAATTATCATCCCACTCAATAGGACTAGCAAAAATAGGATAATTTGAGATTAATAAAAATATTAAAATTATTAGAATTGAAAAACGGATTTTCCATTCTATATTACATATTCTTTTCAATCTCAAATATCTCCTTTTCAAGGATTAAGAAGTTTTTTCTCAAAGACACGGAATTTCTTTATTACCTTCGCACCTGTTATCGCAATTGTTGTTTGGGCAATATCATTGCCTTCATCGATCACAGCCTCTGCAGAGGTATATCCTCGTTTTTTCATTTCAAGTAATGTCTCATAATTAAGATAAGAAGCAATATTTTGATTACGGCATTCTTTTTTAATACCAATAAAATGTAACTTTCCTTTGTTTAACCTATTTTTTTTCAAAAGAAATTTAAATATCTGTATAGGACCTAATTTACCATCCATATTTTTAAAAATCTGATTATAATCTGGTGTAGACCAAAGATATGCTACTGGTACTCCATCAATTTCAGCTACTAAAAATAATTTTGGATCAACAATCCATCTTAGTTGCTTTACACCAAATCGGGATTTAACCTCCTCAATTGAAACAGGAACATAACCCCAATGATCAGAAAATGTTTGTAAAAATAATTCAATCCACCATTTTAGTTCTTTTCTTGTATGTAGTCTAGAGAATGGGCGAATTTTAACACCAGATTTACTACATTTTTGTGCTTTTTCTTTTAATTTTTTTGGTATTGGTTTTGTTAGATCTATATTATAAGAAAATTGATCCCGGATTTTTTCCATACCAAATCTTTCAACAAAAGTAATATAGTATTCTGGTGAATATGAAGTAAGCAAACATGGTGTTGAGTTAAAACCACTATATAAAAAACCACAGCCAATGTCAATTCGTCCATCTATAGGTCCGCGTATAATAGTTATTCCTTTATGATTAAGCCAATTTTGAGTTGTTAGAAATAAAGAGTTAGCAACCTTAAAGTCATCAATACATTCAAAAAAACCAAAATAACCTATTTTTTTATTATTATTTTCACAGAATGAATAATCAATTATTGCTGCAATTCGACCAATAACATTGTTTTTTTTCATAGCAATAAATAATTTACATTCAGAATGGTTCCAGAAAGGATTTCTTGTTTTAAAAAAATCTTTATACTCCATCCAAAAAGGTGGAATCCAGTATTGATCATCTTTATACAACCTAAAAGGAAATTTATAAAATCTTTGAAAGTCTTTAAAATTATTAACTGTTTCAATTCTTAGATCTGTTGAATAGTTAATAATTTCCTTTTTATACTTTTCAAAGATATAACGTTTATTTTTAGAATATGAATTACCATGTACCTCTGTTAAATCTGATTTATTTTTATATGATACTCTTTTATTGGTAAAAAAATACATTTGAAATACTCCATTACTCAGCAGTATTTCTACTCTTTACATTAGGTATTCCTGGATAATCAAGTGGATATCTTTCTACTCTAGCTACAGCATTTGTAGTTATTGAAGGTAAAATATTTTGATATTCCCATACTATTTCTTTATTTGATGTTACCTCAAGAAATAATCCTTGGTTTGCACTACATAGTAATGTATTTCCATTTGGAAGACGTTGCGCGTTTGATAACGTCCTTGAGAAAAGATCATATGGATTTTCAGTTGTATATGTCCATACTGGTTCATCTGGACCATATGCAGAACCAATTGTATACTTATAATTACCATTATTATCAACTGGAGGTACTATCTCATCAACAGAAGAATACCTATGACTACTAGATAAACCTCCATTGTTAAAAACCAAAATATTTCCCTCACCTGGGCAACCTTCTTCTATCCAATTTGCTCCATGTTGTCCATAAAATTGTTGATCATCTTTATCTCCTGCTCTATAAACTTGAGGATTTCCCCAGCGGTATAATAGATCTCCTCCTTTTCCTGAGTTACCACCTGTATGACCTGCAGCTTCCTCTGTTGTTGTACTATGATCAATTATCCATATTTCATTTAAATTATGTACACTGAGAAGTATTTGATCTAAATCCTCATTATAATCAACTGCATTAATATGAGTCCAATCACGGTCATTATTGCCATAATTTATATCTACTAACTCAGGATGACCCTCGACTACTCCATAATTATCCTTTGATGTATCGAAATCCTGTATTAAATGATCCCAGAGATGCCATTCCCAAACTATATTTCCACCACTAGAACCAGTTGACTCTACCTCAACAATATGATCTGGCCACAATGAATTTCCATGCAATTTATTAGGATTACGTCCTGCATTAATTGCTTCTTGTTTTGTTTTATATTCCCATGCAATTAATAAAACATTACCATTTGGTAAAGGTTCAATATCATGATGAGCACAATGTTCAGAATTAGAATACTCAAATTCCCACAATAGATTGCTATCTTTGTCAAATTTTTCAACTCTACCAGCAACCCCTCCACCAATAAAGATTGGATTATCAAAAGGTAAATCTAATCTTAAAAGTTCACCGTTTTCAAGTAAATAATTTCCGAATCCTTGTATATAATTACTTTTCCAAGTATAAACTATTTTACCTTTCATATTTAAAAGATAGATATATTTTGAATATTCAGGACCAAAAAGGGTATAACCCTCATATGGCTCCCCACTAAATGATATTTCATCTAAAATTTGAGTTTTTACTCCAATAATACTTGTAGTTACTACTTTCCAAAAAGCATTAATTGATGAAGAATCAACAGTAAGAGTTATTAGTGGATAATCACCAATGATTCCTGAACCAAAGCCAAATAAAAAAACCTGTATCTCAGTTGAATTTCCTGCAGAAAGGTATGGTATATCATATGTTTTCTTAGGAATAAATATCAATTTATTATTTTCAACATCAACATCAAGC
>CAZVNH010000199.1:0-5226 GCA_964628575.1 uncultured Thermoplasmatales archaeon
AAAGGATCAAGTACTGTAAGAGCTGTATTTATTGTTGATCCAAAAGGAATCATTCGAGCAATTCTTTATTATCCACAGGAGTTAGGTAGAAACATGGATGAGATATTACGTATGATTAAAGGATTCCAAGTCTCTGATAAAAATGGAGTTGCAATACCAGCGAACTGGCCTAATAATGAATTAGTTAAGGATCGTGTAATTATACCACCAGCATCAGATACTGAAACTGCAAAAAAAAGGCTTAAAGAATATGATTGTTATGATTGGTGGTTCTGTCATAAAAAGATTTAAAGGAGAAAAATTTAAATGTTAAAATCAAAAGTAGAAAAAGCAATAAATAAACAAATAAACGCTGAGATGTGGTCTGGATATCTTTATTTGTCTATGTCATCATATTTTGAATCAATTGGACTAACTGGTTTTGCAAATTGGATGTGGATACAAGCAAGGGAAGAAATGACACATGCTATGAGACTTTATCATCATGTAATAGAACGAGGTGGAAGGGTTCTTTTTGATGCAATAGATAAAGTTCCAAATGAATGGCATTCACCACAACATGTTTTTGAAGAAACATACAAACATGAGCAAAAAGTAACAAAGCTTATTGAAGATCTTGTTGATATTGCAGAAAAAGAAAAGGACAGAGCAACACATAATATGCTACAATGGTTTATTGAAGAACAAGTTGAAGAAGAATCTAGTGCAGATGAAATCTTACAAAAAATAAAATTAATTGGACAAAACGGAAATGGAATCTTCATGCTTGACCGAGAATTAGCACAAAGGGTATTTACACCACCTGTGGATTTATCAATGTATTCCTCTCCAAAGATAGCATAGATATTTTGAGGAAAGAAAATGATAGGAAAACTAAATCAAGAAGAATTAGAAGCAATAATAGAAACACTTCCAATTGAATTTTCTGTTTTAGATAAAGATGATAAAGTACTAGCTTGGAATAAACATGAGACAAGGATATTTAAAAGACCAGAGGGAGCTCTTGGTAGAGATGTTCGTAAATGTCATCCAAAAAAAAGTCTTTTAAAAGTAGAGCAAATAATATCAGAAATGAAAAAGGATAAAAGAGATATTGCGCAATTCTACATTGATTTACCAATTGGAAAAAATAATGAAAAAAATAAGGTTTTGATACAATATTTTGCACTTAGAGATAAAAAGGGTAAGTATATAGGATGTCTTGAAGCATCTCAAAATATTACACCTATTCAAGAATTAAAAGGAGAAAAAAGATTATTAGATTAAGGAGGAAATAAATGAACATTGGTCATTATGATATTAAGGATCTGTTACTTACAGCTATGAAAAACGAAATCGATAGTAAATCTTTATATCTAAAATTAGCAACAAAAACAGAAAATGGTCTTCTAAAGGATAAACTTAAATTTCTTGCAGATGAAGAAGAAAAACATAGACTCTTTATAGAAGATATTTACAAAAATCACTTTCCAGAAAATGATATTAAAATACCTGATGAAACAATAGTTCCACTGCCGGTGGTATTAATTGATGATAATACACCTATGAGTAATTTGTTAAAACAAGCTATGCTTGCGGAAGAAGCTGCAAGTAATTTTTATAAATCACTTGCTGAAAGATTTGAAAATGAATCTAAAATTCACAAAACTCTAATGTACTTTGCAGATATGGAAATAGGACATTATAAAATTCTTGAAATGGAAAAACAAAGTATGGAGAGATATGAAGAAGATGATGTTTATTGGCCAATGGTACATGCAGGTCCATAAAGCCAGAATGGAGATAGATGAAATGGAAGTTGAAATGGATGTGAAAAAAATGAAAAGTTTAAAAGGAACGCAGACAGAAAAAAATCTTCTTGCAGCATTTGCAGGAGAAAGCCAAGCTAGAAATAGGTATACTTTTTTTGCAAGTAAGGCAAAAAAGGAAGGTTATGAACAAATAGCAGCTATATTTCAAGAAACAGCTGATAATGAAAAAGAACATGCTGAGGTTTTTTTTAAGCATCTTCAAGGTGATGATGTTGAGATAATGGCAGCATATCCTGCTGGTGTTATTGGAACAACTGCAGAAAATCTACTTGCTGCTGCAGAAGGTGAAAAAATGGAATGGGGAACATTATATCCAGATTTTGCTGAAACTGCAGAAAAAGAAGGTTTCCCTATGGTTGCACATAGCTTTAAAAAAGTATCTGAAGTAGAAGCTTATCACGAGAAAAGATACCGAAAACTTCTTGAAAATGTGAAAAACAAAAAAGTTTTTAAAAAAGACAAATCAATCAAATGGAAATGTCGAAATTGTGGATATATACATGAAGGAACAGAAGCACCAGATATTTGTCCAGCCTGTCAACACCCACAAAGCTATTATGAAGTATGGACTGAGCCATACTAAAATTGAGGAATATTACATGACTGAAATAGAAAATATAAAAGATGCAATACTTACAGCTATTCAAATGGAAAAAGATGGTTATTCATTCTATACAAAAGCTGCTGCTCAGACAAATAGTGAAATGGGCAGAACTATTTTCGAAAGTCTTGCAGAAGATGAACAAAGACATCTAGATATATTTCAAAAAATGTTTGAAGATAAAGTAAGTAAATCCGAATGGAATGATTTAACAAATTCAAGTAAAAAATATTCTAATATTCCAATTTTTCCAACTGATTTAAAAGACTCAATAGGAATGGATTCTGAAAGTACCGAACTTGACGCACTAAGAATGGCTATGGATAGTGAAAAAGAAGCGATTGATTACTATGAACAAATTAAAGAAAATCTTGACAAAGAAGATGTAAAAAATGTAATCGACGAAATAATTGAACAAGAGAAAAACCATTATTCATTGCTTGAAAAAGAGTTCAACCATATCAATTCCACAGGATATTGGTTTGAATTTGACTATCTAGGAGGTCAAAATTTCTGAACAATGAAATATCATTTGATAAAGAAATTGATTGTATAGGATATTACTGTCCAATGCCTATATCTATTACTAAAGAAGAAATTGATAAAATTGAAATTGGTCAAGTTTTAAAAATAGAAGCAGATGATCCAGCAGCTGAAGAAGATATAAAAAGATGGGCAAAACACACTGGACATAAAATATTAAGATTTGAAAAAGAAGGAAGTATTCTAACCTTCTATATTAAAAAAATGAAATAAATTATGGTGAAATAATATGACAAAAACCATATTATATGTACTAACAACAGATACTCCTGAAAAACAATACTCACCATTAGTATTAGCACAAACTGCTAAAATGATGGATATAAAACCTATAGTTTACTATCTGGGAACATCTTTAAGAATATTAATACCTGGAGAAGCAGAAAAAATAAAATTAGGAAGCTTTCCAAGTGTTGCAGAAATGATACAAAAAACAATAGATATGGGTATAGATATTTATGTTTGTGAAGCATCCAAGCAAATGATGGGTTGGGAGAAAGCCGATCTTATACCAGGTGTTAAAATAGTTGGAGCAGCGACACTTAATGATTTAGCACTTGAATCTGATTCTACTATGTGGTTTTAAAGAGGTAAAAATGGAAAATATTTATATTGATCATGCTTCAGCAATGCCAGTTGATTCAAGAGTATTTGATTTTGCAAAAAGATATCTTACAGAATTATATGGAAATCCCTCGTCTTTATATAATTTAGGTCAAGATGCAAAAGAGGCTGTTGAAGAAGCAAGGAAAAAAATTGCAGATTTTATTAATGCAGAATCTGAGAAAACAATTATTTTTACAGGGAGCGCAACAGAGTCAAATAACATAGCAATACGTGGTACAGCATATCGAAATATTAAGGATGGAAAAGAAGTTGTTTCTAGTGCGATTGAGCATATTTCTGTAATTAACCCTATGAAAGATCTACAAAAAAATGGTTGGACATATAATAAGATACCTGTTGATAGATATGGTATTGTTAATATAGAAAAACTCCGTCAAATGATTACAAAAGAAACAATTGTAACATCTATCATGTATGCAAATAATGAAATTGGAACAATTCAACCGATCAGAGAAATTAGTAAAATTGTTCATAATAAAGGCCGATTTTTACATGTTGATGCAACAGCAGCTGCTGGAAGAATACCAATTGATGTTCAAAAAGATGGAATTGATTTATTAACACTTTCCTCAAATGATTTATATGGGCCAAGAGGAGCAGGAGCTCTATATATTAAACCAAGTATTAAAATTCAATCTATACTACCTGGTGGAGGTCAGGAAAGAGGTCTTCGATCAGGTACAGAAAATGTTTTTGCAATAGCAGGAATGGGTGAAGCAGCTTATATCATGAAAAAGGAAATGAAAGAAGAAAGTTCAAGACTTACTAAGATTAGGGATAGATTAATCGATGAAATAACTTCAATCGATGAAGCGTATCTAACAGGTCATCCTAAGGATCGATTACCTCATCATGCTAGCTTTCGATTCAGCCATATAGAAGGTGAAAGTATTCTTCTAAATATGGATATGTATGGTATTCAAATAGCAACAGGATCTGCTTGTTCATCTAAAACACTTGAACCTTCACACGTTCTTCTTGCTATTGATTTAAAACATGAGGAAGCTCATGGATCTATGGTTATAACACTTGGCCGATCAAATAGCTTAGATCAAGTTCCAAAAATAATAAAAACGGTGAAAGAAACAGTAAAACGACTGCGCAATCTTTCACCATTATCAAAAAAATAAAAGAGGTGATAAGAATCGTACAAGCAGGTTATAGTAAAAAGGTAATGGATCATTTTATGAATCCACGTAATGTAGGAGTTATAGAAAATCCAGATGGATATGGAAAAGTTGGAAATCCTGTATGTGGAGACCTAATGGAAATGTACATCAAAGTAGAAAATGATATTATCAAAGATATAAAGTTTAAAACATTTGGATGTGGCTCTGCAATTGCAACTAGTAGTATGGTTACTGAACTAGCGATTGGTAAACATGTTGATGAGGCTTTAAAAATCACTAGAAATGATGTTGCAACAGAGCTTGATGGTCTTCCACCACAAAAGATGCATTGTAGTAATCTTGCAGCTGATGCTTTACATGCTGCAATAGAGGATTATAAGAAAAAAAAGAAAAACTAAATTGTAGGTGTTAAAAATGGCAAAATTTAAAGGAATTTATAAATGTGAGATATGTGGAAATGTTGTTGAAGTTTTACATGAAGGAATAGGAGCACTTGTTTGCTGTGGCGAAGAAA
>CAZVNH010000200.1:0-5222 GCA_964628575.1 uncultured Thermoplasmatales archaeon
CTTCAATTGTTATATCATTTGATTTTATTTGATCGATGGTTGATGTTTTACTTTCTTTTGTTACTGGTAACAAAGGTGTTGGTTCAGGTGAAAGCTTTATCTTTTTATCAAGCACATATCCTTTTTGATCAACTTGCACATCAACATTATTTATCTTTGTACCAAGCGGAAATGTGAATACCTTTGTAAAAACCGGTATAATTGGTTTGTTCTCTTCCATTAAAAATGATGTTTGTTCCTCCATATTGACTATGATGTATTCTCCATCATCTTCAAAGGTTGGAGCTGAAAGAGTTAATATATATTCTTCTGTTTCTGATATATTATCGTTAGAAGAATCTATTGTTTCATCACTAGCGCCTAAATTTGTAATAGTTGTACTAAAAAATAATGTACTTACTATTAACACTATCAATAGTTTTTTGTTCATTTTCTATCTACCCCCACTTTATAATTTAACAAAATTATAATATAACCAGATTTATTTATAATTATCTAAAGAATGAAAAGAATCATTTTTTTAAAAAAATACAGATTTAAACAACTCATTTTATTCAATAATTTTATATATATTAGCATATTTTTATTATATAAATTGTAAATATTTTCAATAAATTTAAATTATGATTCAAATTTTAATATTTATAATATAACATTTGTTGCTTTAAAATACCAATATATTTTTAAACTATTAAATAAATTAACTTTAAGGTGAAACCAAATACTTTATAATTTTAAAAGATGGTTGGTGGGAAAGGATTAGGTTGAGAGATGGTCTTTTTTTCACCTCATAACCCCCACGAATTATGAGGAACTCTCTTCCTTTATCCCACTAAATGGGTTTATTAAATGTATATAAAGATTTGTTACTTAAGAGAATATGGACAGCTTATCTATTTTTCAATATTGCCTAGATTATCTTTATATTAGATATCAATAAGCTCTTTAGATGGATTTAAATCAAAATTTAAACAGGGAATTCCAATCATGTCTTTATTTATCTTATCCAAGCGTATGCATCCGATTATTGGTTTTGGTAAATATCTAGGTCTATTCCAGTAGTTCCCATTCCACTGATTTGATATCGAGTTATCTGTTATAGTAAAAAAGATATTTATAGGTTTATTATTGACAAAATTATTATTTTTAATAATATTTTCTTTTGATGCATTTAATAATCTCATACCAAAATAATTATTATTTTTTATTGTATTTCCAATGATCCTGTTGTTATAACTAAAACGAGATTTAATTCCCTCTAATTTGTTACTTTCAATGGTATTACCTATAACAGTTGTATTAGTTGACCAATAGCAGATAGCTAAACCACAACCTTTTCCATTTTTAATAATGTTATTTGAGATGGTATTATTTGACGATTTATGCAACCATATATTTAATCCACCTTTATCTTCATTACCATTGCTTGAAAGGATATTGTTTGAAATGATGTTATTAGATGAGGTGTTTTCAAATATATATATTCCATATAGATAGTTGTTGATTATAATATTATTATCGATTCTGCTATTTGATGAAGGATCTAATTTTATACCTCCTTCATTATTCAAAGGTCCTCCACCATTTCTAATTGTAAAACCTGAAACATTGACATTATCAGCTTTTATTTTAATAGTGTCTTTATTGTTATTACCGTCAATTATTGTGTCATTTTTATCTTCTCCCATAAGATTTATTGTTTTATCAATTATTAGATTTTCTTTATAAGGAGATGAGTTTTTGTAGACAAATATGTTATCACTATTTACAGCATTGTCAATTGCGTCTTGGATACTGCTATAATTATCAGGACCAATACCACCAACATAGAATGTTGAAGGTGGTTTTTCTGTTAAAACAATGGTTAAAACATCTGAGAAAACACTATTGTCTCCAATATTATCCTCTGCTAAAACCTTTATATTGTATGTACCAGTTGATTCCCAAATATGTTCAATTTCTGCTATTTCGTTTGATGGATAATAAGGTGTCCATTCGTCAATGTTTTCGTCTCCATTCCAATCCCAGCCATATCTTACACTATCTTCATCAGGATCAACAGTTGATGTTGAAAACATATAAGATACACCATTATAGCCAGTCAGCGGTCCAGATGGCTTATCCGGCTGATTTGGTTGCTCATTTTTTATTTTAATTGGATATCCTGCCTCTTTCCAGGCAGTTATACCACCTTGCATATTGTATATTGTTCCATTAAAATCGCTATTATCTACAATAATTGCTGCTGAACTACTTCTACCGCCAGATTTACAATATAGAATAATCTCTGTATTATTATATAATGAAATGAATTCTTGTAAACCATTTTCATTCTGCAGATCAGTAAGAGGGAAATGTTTCGGCTCTTCAGGATATGAAGTGTTTATACGTTCGTTCCACCATTCTGAATCTGATCTAACATCAATAGGAGTTTGAATTCCATCTGAGAGATTATTTAACATACTCCATGCTTCATTAACGTTTATATCAATAATTCCATCTAGATTTTCTGAAAAATAAATTGAATTATTTACAGATTTTTTATTAAAAAATGTCATACCTGAGGATAAATTAAAGCTACTTATTAATAAAAACATTATTATTATTGTAATGATATTTTTTTTCATATTTTTTCCCTTATAAACAAATTTTAATAGATTTATCTTTAAATAACTGAACTAGTTATAAGTATAAAAATATATTGATAATTATATCTTGTTAAATCTATTTATTAATATAAACAATTGTTATTTTTTTTTGTTTAATAAACAGTGAAATAGGAGTAAATCTCCTACTTCACCTTTTTTTCATATCTTCCCCCACTAATAAAACTAATACTGAATATGTAATCACTTCAATATTACTTAAACTAATATGAATAGCATATCTATATATCATGTTTATACTTTATTTATTAACTAAATCAATATTGTCTAAATTCCAATATTTCAGTCTTATAAGATAAATATTTATTTTTAATTATATTATATAACATTTTTTTATAGGTTAAATAATATCTATATTTTTTATAATAAATTTATTATAATTTATTAAATTTTTATTTCTTCTTTAATTAAAAGAAACATCAAATTCAAAAGTTTTAACTGAATAAAATATATTATATAACTCTTCAACTTTTTCATTTTCATGTGGATTTTCATCTTTGTGTAGATAATAATAATCTACAGGTCTTATATCCATAGAAAATTTTTCGGATTCTCCTTTTGATAAATTGGAAATTATTACACTGGAATTCAATTGAATTGTATCAAATAACTCTGTGTTATTCTTATCATAAAATTTTGCGTTTATAATAATATTATCTATTTTCTTACCAACATTATTTAATATTTCTCCTGTAAGATTGTAATAAGCACCGTCTCCAATGTAACCTGTGTAATAAAAACCTGGTTTTACATGCTCTTCATAAGTATTATCACATTTACAACCTGTAAACCATTTTGTTATAACTTTGTAATTTATTATTTCTACTTTTTTTTCCTCAATTGTAATTTTATCATTGTTGCTGTTTACTCCAACAAGTATATTATATCCACTTATTATAACAACAACTAATATAATAAACGAAATCAAAACAAAGATTTTTTTTCCGATATTTCTAGATCTAATATTGGTTAAACTTTTATTCATGAAATTTTTTTATAGGAAATAGTAATATTTCATATATCCCCCTTTTTTACTACTTATATCTTGGTTTAAATACTAAATTATGAATGGTTTATTGGCTATTTATATCTAACTCAGATATAAATAACTAATAAAATAGATATATATTAATGTATTTATTTAGATTTATTTAAAAATTTATTATTATTTAAAAACATATGTATATCTTATCTATATAGAAAATAGATAAGATTTTATAAACATTTAAATAATATTATATTTTGTAAAGAATGGGGGAAAGAGGCTTTTTTTGCCAGATCTAACCATCCTTCAGTCTCTTTATATCATATGCCTTATTAAATAATCCAACTTCTCCCATTCTCACCGTTAATATTTTAATTAAGATTTTTTTAATTATATAGGGTACTTTTAATTATGTTAATATATAGTTGTATAATCGCTCTTTAAAAAATTAAAAAAAATAATTTATTAAAAATTTTTTTAAAAATATGAATATCCTATCCATATCTCATATAGATATAGCTTTAAAAATGTTGAGAGAATAATAGATAATATAAAGAATAGGTTATAAGACGTTTATTATCTGGAAATTCTCCTCACCCAACCTCCCAGTTGGAATTAACGTCTCCCCTATTCCCTATTCTTTTTTTTTATAAATAAACTTAGTATATATAGTATTGTCATCCTTTGTATAGATATTTTATATAGATAAGCTATCTATATGCTCTTAAATAACTATTAATCTTTATGATATTTGATGGATGATTTAACGGAGGAAGAACAACAAAATATTTCCAAATTTATTGAATATTCTTTGATGCTTATTGTTAAAGGTTTTGATGAAATGGATATGAATAAAAGACTTGAATTAGTTAAACTAGTAGGATCCATGATTAATATTTATTTTAAAAAGACCTATCTTAGAACATTAGAACTGGAAAAAAGAGTTAAAGAGCTTGAAGAAAAAAATAAAAAAAAATAATTTCTTTTACTGAATTTGTTGGAGTACATTATTGATGTTTTTTAGAAAAATCTCACCTTTTTTAGAAGTGTGATATATTTTTCCTGAAGGATTACCATTTTTTACTTCGATAAACTGTTTTTCTATTAAAAAATTGAAATATCGTATAAAATGTGTATATGAGATATTAGTTTTATAAAGTAATTGTGTTTTTTTAACATCGACCATAGCAGAGGTTAAGATATTTGCAATAATCTCAGTTTCACTACGTTTATTGTTGTATATCATATTCTCTATTTCTCCCCCACAAAGAATATTTTTTATACATTTTTATAATGTCTTAATTCTATTTTAATTTTTTCTAGAAAATGATATAAAACCGGTAAATAATATGGATTTTATTATAGTTTTATTAAAAATATATATTTATTTTTTTGTTTATTATAAAGCATTTATAATAGGTAATAATAGAGTTGGTTAGATTTATTACTGTTAATTTTTTTTTATAATTTTTACCATATTTTTTTTATTTTTATTGTTAATCAGATGATTTTACATAAAAAAGAGAGTTTTGAGGGAAAAATATATTCCCTCATAGATTTTAGATTTTATA
>CAZVNH010000201.1:0-1139 GCA_964628575.1 uncultured Thermoplasmatales archaeon
GCATCCCGCTTTAAATGAAAAGCGGGAGGGCATATTTAATTTTTCAACACCCTAAGTTTTTGTAATAATATTTACATAAGTTTTTATCTTAATATTTCGATATGTTTCTTTATTTGCTTCTAAAAAATCGTCATATTTCCCTCTAACAAGAAAAACTTTAAAAATTATTAAATTTCTTTCCTAAATATTTCTCGGATCTTGTTATTTTATCATAAATTGATTCGCTTATTTTTAAACCTCAGAAAAAGAGAAAAAAAATTAAGATATCTTTTAGTGAGATAGATTTGATTAAAACTAAAAAGAAGAGTTGTATTTTTTTGAAAAACTCTCCTGGAAATCTCTCCTGTTGACTCCTGTAAGTACTACTGGGTCCATAAAATCTTTTAACATGATTTGGACCATATTATTTAAATAATCGATAACAATGAAGAAAAATTGATGGAGCATAAAAATAAGCTCAACATTGGATGTGGAATATTTTATAAATCTGGTTACACAAATATTGATAATTTTGATAAATCTGTAGCAGATATAACTAATAATGCTGATGATTTACCATTTACGGCACATAGTGTTGATATAATAGAAGCTTATCATTTAATCGAGCATTTTGATTATATCCATTGTAAATATGTATTAAGTGAATGGTTTAGAGTGCTTAAACCAAATGGAATGTTAACGTTGGAAACACCTGATTTAGAAAAATCCTTTAAAAAATTTGAATCTGGAGATATTGATACTAAGAAAAAAACATTACAATGGATTTATGGAATAGATAATCCAGGTATGCATCACAAAACAGGTTTTACTTTTAAACTTCTAAAAGAAATTTTAGAAGAAACAGGTTTTAAATATATCTCAACAAATACTCCTATGACACATAGATACGAACCAAGTTTAAGAATAGAATGTAAAAAGCCTGAAGACTGTTTAAAAAACCAATTTTTTTCAATATTTAGAAAAGAAATCAAGCAAAAACTCTTATTAGATGAATCAAATCTTTTAAGTAGTTTAGAAAATCATTGTATAAAACAAATAAAAGACATTTTTTACAAGGAGTTTGATAAAAATAAGAAAAAAGCAATCAAGAAAATTATATCTAAATCTTCCATATCAAATCCCTTAATATCATTAATGTT
>CAZVNH010000201.1:1149-5222 GCA_964628575.1 uncultured Thermoplasmatales archaeon
TTTAATTTCTTTACCAGAGATGAATTGAAAAAAGAAATAGATATTATTAGATATCTTATTAAAATTAATTTCCATAAAAAATTAATAAACTTATGGAAAAAATCTAAAAAAGAAGCTGGAAAAAATAACATTGATTTCATCAGGTTTGTAAGGAGATTAGAATCAAAGATTTCAAATGTTATAGAGAATTTCATCTATGATGAACTAACATATATAGAAAAGCTTCCTGCTGATGAGATTCCATTATTTAATTTTCATGTTGTTCAATTACAGGCAATTAAATTATCAAATAAGGGAGTAAAAGAATTTTCAAAAAATAATCATGATCAAGCAATGAATTATTTTTTAGAATCATCTCAATTATGTTCTGATAATCCTATTGTTTTTTGGAATCTAGCAAAATTAGGAATAATCACGAATATAGCTAAGGGATTCACCATTGATTGTTACGATAAATCCATCTTTTTAATGAAAGATAAGACCAAGCTAAATGATTTGAAAAAGGAATATAACTTATTTGTAAATGATGATACCACATTACTATCATTGGAACCTATTGATGAATTCATTTAAAAAAATCTAAAAAATCTAAATAGATTTAAAAGGATTCATCTAATAACATTATACGTTATGAATAAAGAAAAATTAGAGGAGATAGGAAGCAAATTCGATGTTTCTGAAAAAGATATAAAGAATATAAAAAAAGATAATATTTCAAGGAAAATAATTTATTGGATTATTGGAATATTAATTGCAATAATATGTTTAATAATTGGATTAATAATTTACCTATCCGACTCAAGTAGTTATCCATATGGTATTATAACCACTCCAATCGCAGTACAGACAAAAACAAAAAAATCAAGAATAGCCGCCTTATTAATTGTATTTTTAACCTTCTTAATAGCAATAAAAGCTACACCAGTTTTCGGAGAAGCACCAGATTATGATGTATTTTCAAAAGAATAACAAAACTTTTTATTTTAGATGAAACGATCGAGCAGCAAAAAAATTTCACTTATTTTTAATTTATAATAATCTAAATAAATTTAAAAAGATTCATCTAATAACATTATACGTTATGAATAAAGAAAAATTAGAGGAGATAGGAAGCAAATTCGATGTTTCTGAAAAAGATATAAAGAATATAAAAAAAGATAATATTTCAAGGAAAATAATTTATTGGATTATTGGAATATTAATTGCAATAATATGTTTAATAATTGGATTAATAATTTACCTATCCGACTCAAGTAGTTATCCATATGGTATTATAACCACTCCAATCGCAGTACAGACAAAAACAAAAAAATCAAGAATAGCCGCCTTATTAATTGTATTTTTAACCTTCTTAATAGCAATAAAAGCTACACCAGTTTTCGGAGAAGCACCTAAATATGGTGTATTTTCAACAAAAAAAATAAAAAAAAAAATTTATTATGTATAAAAAAATTAATTGTGCTATCTGGGAAATTACATTAAAATGTAATTTGAAATGTTCTCATTGCGGTTCAAGTGCTGGGAATTCAAGAAAGAATGAATTAACAACAATTGAATGCTTTTCCCTTTGCGAAGATTTAGCTGAATTAGGTTGTGAAAATATATCTCTTTTAGGTGGTGAACCTTTTCTTAGAGAAGATTGGTATTCAATTGGACAATGTATTAAAGATCTTGGTATTAAACTAAGTTTTGTTTCAAATGGAATGGTTCTTGATAAAAATATTGAAATGCTATCGAGTCTCGAACCTAAAGTTGTTGGACTAAGCTTAGATGGTTTAGAAAAAACACATGATTCAATAAGGGGAATTAAAGGTTCATACCAAAGAGTATTAAAATCAATTGATTTGTTAAGTGATAGAAGTATTCAAACAACTATTATTACAACAATAAGTAAAAAAAATTTTTATGATTTGCCAAAATTAAAAGATTTAATCTATAAAAAAGGGATTAACTGGCAAATCCAAGTAGCTATGCCTTTTGGTAATTTTCAAAAAGATCAAATGATTACTCCTGAAGAATACTATTCGGTAGCATTATTTATTGCTAAACAACGAATAAAAACAAAATTTGATGATTTACCTGTAATTGGTGCTCATTGCTTTGGATATTACTCTAAAATACTTCCAGGAGGAAAATCATGGAAAGGATGTACAGCAGGTCTAAGCAGTTTAGGAGTTACAAGTGATGGTGGCATAGTTGGATGTCTTTCAATGGGGAATAATAGACTTATAGAAGGAAATATCAGAAATCAAAATTTAAAGGAAATATGGTATGACGAAAACAAATTTAGGTATAATAGAAATTTTATTGAAAAACAATTAGGTCCAAATTGCATGAATTGTAAATATGGGGGTAGATGTAGAGGTGGTTGTAATTCTATGTCATATACAATTACTAATAAGTTTAATAATGACCCATATTGTTTCTATCAGATTGAAAATAATTTACTTAAATAATTCAATTTAAATCAATTATTAATAGATTGTTTTATCTAATTTTTTCCCTGTTAGGTAGTTCACCTCCTGATAAGGTCATTACTTATTTTTTAAAACTAAGTTTGTTTCTTAAGATATTGTGTTTTTGAGCATTTGTTAGACCTTTTTCGAAGTGAAATGATTTTTCTTTTAATTTCAGCATAAGATCTATTAAACTATTTTTAGTAAAACCTCGATAATATTTACTTTTTCCAGTTATTTTTACACCCTTTATAAATCCTCCAATTTCAACAAATCTTTTAATACTTTTTAATTCCTTTATTCCAAACCCTCTAATTTTTGACCAAGTAACTTTTGATTTGATATAAAATGAATTTATTCCAACTTTATCAAAAATTAATTTCCATTCTCTAATCAATTTAGGATGAGCATATGAAAATTCTAGTTTTGGAAAAATTGAATTATGAGGAAAATCAACATTTATAGTTCCATCCGTAGACATAGCAATTCTAATTGCCTCTTTTAAAAGTTCACTATCACCCTGATTTAACATTTAAAATATATCCTATCTCTCGTAGACATAGACCATTATTGTATAATTGGATCATCATCGTTTCTTCAGTTATTGTAAACTTACATCTAGGATCTCTTTTCATAAATTAAAATTTCCAATTTTAATAAATTTTAAAATATATAAAGGATTTCAGGGGATAACTGTAAGTATTATATGTTTTGATTATTAAGATATCTAATCTGTGGCAAATTTTCCAGTCGTTTAAGAACATGAATTTTTTGTTTGTAATCCATATTTATATTTTTAACAATTTCCTCTAAAAAATTAATGGATTCTGAATAAGTTTTTCTATCTATTTCATATGGTACACCGTCTTTTCCCCCATGAGCAAAACTATATTTAACTGGATCATTCCATGATGGCTTATCACCATAAATAAGTTCAGAAATCAATGCCAGAGCTCTTACTGTATTAGGACCAACACCTCTTATCCCAATAAGTTCTTCATAATTTTTTGGTTGAAAATCATATATTTCTCTCATTTTATTCCAATTAATGCTACGTGGCATATCAAGGCAAACTAAGTTTTTTTGAGGTTTTTTATAATTTTTAAAATCATCAAGTGTATATTGATATGACTGGTTTTTTATCATAGCCCAATCATTTTTCAAATGATTAGGTTTTTCACAAACCAGGTCAACACATGTATTTTGACAATTAATACTATCAGAGGAAGACATATTAAGTACATTATCTGATTTTTCACCAAGGATTGCATTATGAGGATCACAGAGATATTCATCTAACTCTTCTGAATGCCAATGGTAACGGCGAGCATAGTTATTTTCAGTGTTCATACCTTGCTGAATAACTGCCCATTTACCTTTTTCAGTAAATAAAAAAACATGATGATAAAGACTATGACCATCCTGAATTGCTGTATTATCCACCTTTGCAGCCATCCTACTTGAATACTGTAAATCTTTGATTTTTAAATCATTAAAACTAAAAACTTCTCCAAATTCATTAATCTGATCTAAAGTTTTTCTTGATTCTTTTCCTTTACCACCAGCTAATGCAAAACCATGTAACTCAGGTTGGATTGCTTCTTTTAAAGCACCACA
>CAZVNH010000202.1:0-5200 GCA_964628575.1 uncultured Thermoplasmatales archaeon
ACTATTGATGTATATGGTGAAATACAGACAGAAGCTAAGAGAATCGCAAAAGAAATAAAAATAATGGGAATAGACAATATATCTGCATTAAAACAAGCAATAAAAATATCCCCATCAAGAAAATTTAAAACATTTTTACAAGGTATGATAGGAACCATTCAGTCAGGTAGTGATTTATCTATCTATCTTGCAAATATTGTTGATAACTATTTAGAAGAAGATATTGTAGAGAGAAAAAAAACTTTAGAACTATTATCTGTTGTAGCAGAATCTTTTGTTATATCAGTAATAGCTTTTCCAATATTTTTAGTAATAATACTATCAATAATGGGTTTTTTCGGGGGATCAATGGATACATCAATAGTAGTTCTTTATCTTTTTTCATTCCTGGTTTTACCAGTAGTATACATTGGTTTTTATGTTCTTATCACTTCAACTACAACAGAAGAAATCAGTAGAGTCAGAAAAGAAAAAATTTTTATTTTTAAAAATTTTTATAAGGAATATAAAAAAGCCATACAGATTCTAATTCTTTCATTTATTTCCTTTGGAATCTTCTGTTTAATAATATATCTATTAGTAAATTCAAATTATTTTACATATTCTTTTTACCTTATCGTTGATATATTGTTAATCGGTATTTTATTCATTATCGGCCCTGTTTGTTTTTATTTGCATACTAAAACAAAGGAAAAACGTGAAATTCAAAATCGTTTACCAGATTTTCTAATTGAAGTTGGTGATTCATTATATTCTGGTATGACTGCATTTGAAGCAATAAGAGTTGCAGAAAAAGGAAAATATGGTAAACTTGACTCAGAGATTAAAAAGATGAAATCTCAACTATCATGGAATATCTCTGTTAGACAGGTTTTTAATAATTTTTCTTTTAGGATGAAATCTGGTATAATCAAACGAATAATAGTAACAATAAACGAAGGTCTTTTGATGGGGGGCAATACCTCAAAGATTTTTAAAGCAGCAGCAACTGAGGTAAATCAAGTTAATCAAATTGAAAATCAGAGAAGAGCAAATATGGCTGTTTATATGTCTGTTATTCTGCTTTGTTTTTTTGTTTTCCTATCAATTATATTAATAATTGATAAAACAATTTTTTCAACATTTTTTGATCTTCAAACTGCTCAAGCTGAAAAAGTATCAGGTTTTAGTAGTTTTAAGATAAATGTAATTGAACCGATAAGACTAAAATATGCTTTATTTTCATTTGTATTTGTTCAAAGTATTGGAGCAGGTGTTCTTTCAGGATATATGCTAGATGCAAAAATATCATCTGGTGTTCGGTATGGAGTTGTTCTTGCTATAATATCATTCATTGTATTTAAATTACTATTTTAGAATAGTATGAAAAAGAAAATAATATTTAAAAAAACTGGACAAAATGCTGTCTCTGATGTAATTGCAAATATATTATTACTAGGAATTACTGTTAGTCTTTTTGCAGGTTTAGCATATGTTGTTTTAAATCTTCCTTATAATCCTTCTACTCCAAACAATAGTATTGTTGCATATGTTGATGGTAATTTAATAAAAATTGAGCATCGAGGTGGAGAGCCACTTGATCTTAATACAAAAATAAATGTTATAATAGGTGATATATCAGACCAAATACTTGTTGATGATTATCTTTCTGTTGATCAAAAAGAAGATAATAAATGGGGAATTGGAGAAATTATTAGTTATAATTGGAGCGGAGGAAATTTAAGTAATTATCAAATTGAAGTTAGTGTTATCGATGATATTAGTAATTCGATAGTTATGTATGGTTTAGTTCAAGAAGGTGAATCAGTTACAATTCCCACGGTTTATACACTCTATGCAACTAATACAACTCATGATGACGCTATTTTATGGATGAAATATAATTTCAGACATTATCCTATTGGAGAGCTTCAATTTTCATACAGACTAGAATCAGAAACATCATGGATTATGACAGGATGGGAAACACCTGCAGAATCTTTTGGAATTTATTCTAAATATATCGATGGTTTAGTTGCTGATGAAAACTATGAATTTAGAGCAGAATTGAGATATAATACATCAGAAATAATCTATGGTAAAATAAAAACGTTTAAAGCAGCAAGAATTCCTTATTCAATTACAATAGTTACTCTTTCCCATACTGGTACTTCTGCAACAATATGTATGGAATATGATTTTGGTGATATTGGTTCTGGTTATGTAAGATTTGCATATAAAGCAGATTGGATGGATAGCTGGATTTATATCTCCAAAAATCCACAACCTCCTAATGATCCTGAACAATGGGATCCTGAATCAGGTGAAGATAATAATTATTGTATCACAATAACAGGCCTATCTAAAGGAACAACTTATATCTATAAAGCACAATTAAAATATGATTCTACAATTGTTGAAGGTGAAGAAGAATCATTTACACAAGGTATACCACCAGATGTTTGGACAAATCCTGCAACTGATATTGGCATAAATAACGCAATATTACACATGGATTATAATTTTAATGAATATTCAATGGGTGAATTAAGATTTGTTTACAAAATTATCGGAGATTCGTACTGGGAAACAACAGGTTGGGTAGGAGCTAGCGGGAATAGTGATTATTCAAAAACTATTACAGATTTACTTAGTGGAACTGATTATGTATTTAAAGCTCAATTAAAATATGAAATGGGAATTATTGAAGGAGTTGAATATTCTTTTACAACGGAGAATTAAAAATGTTTAAAAGAAAAATAAAAAATTCAGAAAATGCTGTTATTGGAATCGTTGCAGCATTTTTAATAGTAGGTTTAATTGTTGCAGTAATATCTGTTTTACAATCAGTATATGTTCCAAAATGGATGGAAGAAAAAGAAGCGGAACATATGGTTCAAGTTGCAGATCAGTTTGCCCAGTTAAAATACGCAATTGATACACATGCTTCTAATAAAGTAGAGAATACTCCAATATCAACATCTATCACTCTTGGTAGTAAAGAAATGCCATTTTTATTATCTGTAAGAGCATATGGGTTGATACAAGTATTACCTGATAATTTTGAAATAAAATTTACATCAGGTAGTACGACAGAAAGTTTCTTACTAGGTGATATAAAATATTCATCTTTTAATGCGTATTATGTTGATCAAACATATATCTTTGAAGGAGGAGGAATCATTCTTAAACAATCTGCTGGATCAACAATGCTTATCCGACCGAAGTTTTCTGTTAGAAATTTATTGGATTCAGTTGAAATAATATATTCACCTATAGATATTCAGATAATTGGTGGTAAAGGAGGTATTTCAGGTTATGGAACTTATCCGGTTTATACAGAATACTCTGATAGTCAATATGAAGGACCAATTCAAGATATTGATACAATTGAAATTCGGACAAATTATCCTACAGACTGGTATCATTTTATTGATGATCAACTTTTTAATGCAAACCTTATTCCAGAATATCTAGACCCTGTTGATAACGATTATATTATTACTAAAACAGATGATTCAGTAATAGTGACATTTACTGATATATCTGTAAATATAGATTTATTTATACCAACAATAGGAGCTCAAATTGCTCCAGGCTGGATTGAAACAACCTAATTAAGAGAAAAATATATTAAGTATTAAATAAAATATTTATTGGAGTAGATTTAAAGATTTAGGATAGAAATGATAGATAATAAATATGATTATAAAGATTATAGATCAAATTTTGCGTTATCTAGTATTTTTGGTGCAATTTTACTTTTGGCAATATTAGTTATAATTTTTTCAGGTCTTTATCTTACTGTTTTTTCTATTCTACCGGAACCTACCAGTCCTAGACCAACTGTTGTTGGACGAGTTATTGGTGATAAATTATTAATTGAACATAAAGGTGGAAATCCAATTGATATAAATTCTCATTTGAGAGTAACAATTAACAATACAACAGAACCAACAATAACAGTAGCTGACTTTTTAAACAATGATGCAAAAGAAGATGGACTTTGGAGTATTGGAGAAACAGTTGTTTATCCTTTTGTATATAATCCTAGCATAAAAGATGCAGATGTTTATATTGTCACAGTTGAAAATGAAGATTCGTATATTCTCTTTGATGGATTATTAGATATTGAACCAGAAAATGATATAAGTATAAAATGTACAGTTGATAATGAAAATCCTGAAGTGAATTCAACTATAGTTTTTACAATAAATGTCACAAATTTAAATGGAGATTACGAGCATACAGGAGTTACAGTTAATTTTCTTTTACCAGAAGGATTAGAATATATTGCACCTTATTCAGCTACTCAGGGCGTTTATAATGAAACTACAGGTGATTGGAATATTGGAGATTTACCTGTTAAAGGCTCTGCGATATTAATGGTTACTGCTTTAGTTGTTGGAAATCCTCAGACTATTGACACTCAATTTGCATTATTACTTGATGGATCAGGTAGTATATCATCAAGTGACTGGCATATTATGCTTAATGGAATATCAGAGGCAATAAAAAAAGATTATACAATTCCAAGAGATGGATCAGTTGAATTATCTGTTATTCAGTTCGGGGGTTGGGATGGAAGATATTCATGGGCACAAGTAGAAATTCCCCCAACTATTGTTAATGATTCAAATTATTTCTCTATAGCTAATCAGATTGAAAATATCAATCAGTTGAAAGGTGGTACTGCTATGTCATGTGCTTTTAATCTTGCAACAGATATATTATCTGGTAATTCAAATGGCTATCTTAATGGTACTATTTGGGAAGGATACCAATCTACAAACTATAATTTTACTAGACAAGTTATAAATGTTGTAACAGATGGTCAACCAAATATTCTATGTAACGAAGGAGAATACAAGGGTACATGGCCAGGAAGCCATGCAAATCCAAATGAATTTGTTCAAGGTAAAGAAAATACTGAAATTGCTCAAGAATATATGTTAAATACAATTGTGTTTAATGAGGATGAAACTGATGAAATCGATGCAATAGCAGTAGGGGACAACACAGATATTAACTGGTTAAGGGATCATCTTGTTTATCCTCAACCAGGATATGATAACTGGCTTCCTGATGGACCAGGTTGGGTTAGATATGTATCAAGCTATACAGAGTTTGCTGATACAATAGATGAAGAATTTCAATTAATCTTTAATAGTATTTCAACAACGGGACAAATAAATTTCACTACAATAAAAGATCCATATAC
>CAZVNH010000203.1:0-3420 GCA_964628575.1 uncultured Thermoplasmatales archaeon
ATCATACCTAGACTTACCATAATAATAAAAAATTTTTGGAAAAAATAATCATGACAACTAAGATAAAAATAAGAAATCTAAATCTCTGGTATGGAGACAATCATGCATTAAAAAATATAAATATGGATATTCCGGAAAAACAGGTAACCGCACTTATTGGTCCATCTGGCTGTGGTAAATCAACATTAATACGTTGTTTAAACCGGATGAATGATATAATTACTAAATGTAAGATTCAAGGTAAAATATTGTATGATGATGAAAATATTTATAATAAAAATGCAAATGTTGTAGCACTCCGAAGAAAAGTAGGAATGGTTTTTCAAAAACCAAATCCCTTTCCAAAAAGCATCTGGGAAAATATTGCATATGGACCAAAAATGCAAGGAATAAGAGATAGAAGACTACTTGATAAAATCGTTGAAAAAAGTTTAAAGGATGCAGCTCTTTGGGAAGAAATGCATGACAGATTAGAACAATCAGCTTGGGGTATATCAGGAGGCCAACAACAAAGACTATGTATAGCTAGAGCGCTTGCAATCGAACCAGATGTTATCTTAATGGATGAGCCATGTAGCGCATTAGACCCAATAGCAACTGCAAAAATCGAGGATTTAATAAATGTTTTAAAAAAGGATTACACAGTAGTAATCGTTACTCATAATATGCAACAAGCAGCAAGAGTTAGCGACAACACTGCATTTATGTACCTTGGAGATTTAATTGAATATGCAAAAACCAAGAAAATATTTGAAAATCCAAAAATGGAAACTACACAAAATTATATAACAGGTAGATTTGGATAAAGATCTATATAAGGGATGAATAAAGCATATTTTTTAGCTGTTTTGCAATATTATTTCTTTTTTCATCAGATAACGAGTTGATATCTGAACCAATATAACTATTAAATCTTTTAATCCGATCGGTAATGTATTTATACCGCTTGATATCTTTTAATAGATGATCATATTCGATAACTAAACCCTGAAGCTCAATTAATTTTTTCTCATCTTTTTCAATACCTGCAATTGCATAATCAGATATCTTTTCATTTAATTTTTTCAAATCCTGAACCCAATTGTTATAGTGAGGTTCAATTTTTTGATACATTTCAAGATCACCAACAAGTCATTTCTCAACTAGATTAATTTCTTCTTCTGATAATTCTTCATTTATCTGCAACTTAGAAATAATCAACTTCATAGGCTCTCTATAAATATCTTGATAACTCTCCCTCACCCAATTTTTTAGTTTTTCTATTGGAATAGGTTTTTCAGAACATATCAAACATTCAATATTTTTTAAATTAATATTTACATTTTCAACTAATTTTTTAATTGCTTCAGGAATGTCTCTATTCAAAATATCAACCCAATAAAGTGATAAAAATATAGTTTTTTAAACATAATGATTATACTTAATATAGTAATATATATCATATTATTAATTTAAAAAAACATTACAAATATTTTAAATAACAAATACTTTTAAAAAAAAAGTATTGGAATTAATATGAAAAATAAAAACATATTAATAACTGGAGGAGCAGGATTTATTGGCTCAAATATTACAAAAACACTTGCAAAAGAAAATAATGTCAAAGTAATAGATAATCTTTCAACAGGTAAAATCGAAAATATTCAAGAACGTATTGATAATGAAGAAATTTATTTTTTCAACGGTAGTATTACAGATAAAAAACTATTGGTACAAGAAATGAAAGATATAGATTATGTTTTTCATCTTGCAGCACAAGTAAGTGTTCCAAATAGTGTAAAAAATCCTGAATATAATAATGAAGTCAATATTAATGGAACAAAAAATATTTTATATATAGCAATTAAAAACAATATTAAAAAAGTTATTTTTTCATCTTCATGTGCAGTATACGGTAATCCAGATTCTAATATGTTACCTATAAATGAAAAAACAATGCCAAATCCATTAAGTCCTTATGCTGAATCAAAACTGATTGGTGAAAAAATGTGTACAGAATCCCTTGATAATCACAATCTTCGAACAATTTGCTTGAGATACTTCAATGTATATGGGCCAAAGCAGGATCCTAATGGTGAATATGCAGCTGTTATTCCAAAATTTATTTTAAAATTAATACAGAATAAATCACCAATTATTTATGGTAATGGAAACCAAACACGAGATTTCATATATGTAGAAGATATAGTCAATGCAAATCTACTTGCAGCAGATAGCAATAAAACAGGAGTATATAATATTGCATCTGGAAAAAGTATTTCAATAAATGAATTAGCAGATAATGTTATGGATTTAATAGACAATAAAAAAGAAATAATCTATAAAGAACCTAGACCTGGGGACATAAAATATTCTGAAGCAGATATAACACTTGTAAAAAACGATTTAAAATTCAATCCTAAATATTCAATAACTGATGGATTAAAACATACAATTAACTGGTTTGAAAAATAAAATATTTTTTTATTTTTTCAATCTATCAATATTAATATTGAGAATTTACTATTTAATTTCACGTTTTTGAAACCTTATAATTCCTACAATTAACATTATAAAAGTAAAAATCAGCCATCCTACAATCGAAAGACTCTGAGAAACATAATTAGTTGACGATAGACTTGGTGACATTGCTCCAATATCACTATCAAAACTAGAACCTCCTGAAGAAAACGTTCCAGTAATCATACTTATACTTGCCTGATCAAGAGGAGTCATACGGTAATCTGAGCCTTCTAAGAAATAAATATATGAGTTACCCATATGGTAATTTACATCACTCCATACAACATATGGATCATATACATTAGCTGAAATCATAAAACCTCTAAAAAACATAAAACCAAGAAAGATTCCAATAGTTAAAGCAACAAGAGGCATTATTGTTTTAAAACGACTACGTGAAATACAAGATAGCGACATTGCAAGTGCACCAAAGGTAATGGTTATAAAGAATGCATAAAAAATCATTGAAGGTATTAATCCTGCCATAGTGTCAAGAACTTCAGGATCTATTGGTAAAATCCAATACATAATAAGAGGTGTCAAAATAATAGCTATTAATTCTAATATCATAACATTAATGATAAATGCTAAATATTTTCCAATAACTATCTCAGGTTTTCTCACTGGTTTACTTACAAGTAAAAGTAATGTACCATCTTGTTCTTCTTTTGTAATAGAATCCCCACAAGTTACAGAGGCTGATAATATTAGAGGCATCCCTGCAATCCATACAAATACTAAGATTAGATAAAACATAACAACAGTTTGTGTTTGATTTGCAAGAGTCATTGATTCAAAGCTAAACTGTGAACCCACTATTGAAGATACAAAAAATGGCAGAAGAAGCAATAAAAATAGCGCAATAATACTTCTTTTAAAGCTAAAAAGATCATTTAATGTTTTTAATGTAATTATATG
>CAZVNH010000203.1:3430-5178 GCA_964628575.1 uncultured Thermoplasmatales archaeon
ACCTCCTTAATAAAGCATGCTTTTTTTGATTATTTCTTTCTTGCTCTATTTTTTGTTCCTCCTCACCTTCACCTACTAATTTCATAAAAACACTCTCAAGACCAGATGCTTCAATATTAAACTCTTGAAGCCAGACATCATTATCAAGAATTACTCTTGTAACACCTCTCCTGAAAATATCTATATCATTATCCTTTGCTGTAAGATGAATAATATTATTTTTATCAAGAGATATATCATCAATAAAGAACTTGTTTTTCAAAACATTGAGGATTTTTTCATTATTAGAAGTTTTAAGTATGAACCTGTTTTCTGAGACCTTTTGTTCTAGACTTTCTACATTGCTTGTAACAACTATCTTTCCATGATTAATCAATGTAACTTCGTCAATGAGTTTCTCAAGTTCAGCTAAAATATGTGAGCTAATAAAAACTGTTACCTTCATCTCCTTACATAAATCTTTTAGGTTTTCAACAATAGATATACGACCTGCTGGATCTAGATTTGCAGTTGGCTCATCTAAAATAAGGATTTCTGGTTCATGAATCAAGCTCTGTGCAAGAGATAGTTTTTGTTTCATACCTGCTGAAAAACCACCAATTCTTTTTTCAGCAAAATCTTGGATGCCAAGCCATTTAAGAAGCTCAGAAGCCCGATTGTCTGCATTGCTTTGTGACATCCCGCAAACCATACCCATATATACAAGATATTTTTGAGCTTTCATATCATTATAAAACTTAGGATGTTCAGGTGAAAAACCTAGTAGTTTTTTTGCATCAATTGACCCTATTGGATTGCCCTTTATATATCCAGTTCCTTTTGAAGGATTGAGAGCGCCAATCAACATTTTCATAGTAGTACTTTTACCTGCTCCATTTGGACCAACAAAACCATTGATTGTTCCCTCTTTTACTTCTATATCTGCTTTATTAACTGCTGTAAAATCACCGAATTTTTTAGTTAAACCTTGTGTTTGAATTGCAAATGTCATTTTTTCCCAGCTCCTTTTATTTTTTTCTTTTTAGGTATAATTCTTTTAATCAAAGGAACTCCCTTTGGAATAAATAATACAGAAATCAGAATAAATGCAGTAATAGTCAATGATAATTCTGATTTTGATTCCTTTTTTACTGTTACATAGATTGAATCGTATACTCCTTTTCCATTTCTATCAAATGAATAAATTGTTAGTTTATGTCGACCTTTTCTTATATCGAATTTAAGATTTTCATCTAGAGTTTTCTTTATTTTCTTACCATCTACCATGATAATTTTCATGGTTTCCTCTCTACTTTCATCCCAGGATAAAGTAAGAGGGGAAGATACTGTTTTTTCATTTATAGGAGAAGTAATTGTCAAGGTTTTTTCAGGATTTAAAAAATAAATAGCTCCACTAGAACCAAATGTATAAATCCAATCACCAATGCTTTTTACATCTGTTCCAATAGCATTGAAATCAGATATAATTTCACCCTTTTTTACATCTATAGCAATAAGCTTGAACTGGATCTGATTAGAACTTCCAAGAGGCATAATTGTTGCAACATCATCAAATCCATCTCCTGTAATATCTGAAATACTAACTGTGGTTAGTGTTGGTATCCATCGCCCTGTTTCATGTTTTGCTTCATCGCTTTCTGTTTCAACAGTGATAGCTTTTAAAAGATCATCATTTTGAATATCATACACTTTTAACTCTGCACCTTTATCATAAGGATAAAACCATCCAACAGCTATCTCGTTATAAC
>CAZVNH010000204.1:0-5147 GCA_964628575.1 uncultured Thermoplasmatales archaeon
ATATTACTATAGATGGAAAATTAGAGCTCTTTCATTCTGTCTTAATGAAATAAATACAATTGAACAAGCAGAAAAAATAACAAAAATCCAAGCGCAAACAGCTACAAACTTCATTCATAGAATTGATAGATATAAATCAGTTGATGATACATCAAGGAAAATGTATTTCTATAGTAGTCAATAAAATTTTATTTAGTTAATTTAAGGATTGCTTCTGCTATATCACCATCTGTATCTTCAAGCGCTTTTTTTGCTTGTTCTTTAGATTTACCAGTTTGTTCGGCAACCAAATCAATATCTTCTTGAGGAATACCTTCCTCTTCTGCTTTTTCTTTAGAACCACGTTCAATAATACGAGGTCTACCAGTTATCTGATAAGTTTTTTGACCATGTGCATCCATAACAGTTACTTCTGCATTATCAAAGATATACTCTTTAGTATCGGTTCTAATTATGATTTCTTCAACATTGTTTATTTCTTTGATATTTATACCAAGTCTTTTCATCATTTGTTGCATCTGGCGCGGATTCATTTTACCAGGCATCATATTTCAATACCATCCATTTATGTTTTCGAAGGATATATAGATTAGTTATTGTTTAACATTTTGGTATGATTCAGGGTAAAGAAATACATGTAATTGATATAAATTCAGAATTTTATGGTGTACCAGCAAAAACATTAATGGAAAATGCAGGTAAAGGAACAACTGAATTTATAATAAAAAATATCAAAAAAACACAAAAAAATATACTAATAATATGTGGAAATGGTAACAACGGTGGAGATGGTTTTGTTGCTGCAAGATATTTAGCACAGAGATATAATATAACAATATTTTTAACAGGTGAGATTAAAGACATTAGAACAAGTATAGCTAAAAATAATTTCCAAAAATTAAAGAATTTAAAAATTAAAATATTTAACATAAATAATCTAAAAAAAATAGATGAACTCTTAGAAAAAAATGAAATAATTGTTGACGCAATGCTTGGAATAGGATTAAAAGGAAAATTAAGAGAACCATATCTAACGATAGTAAAAAAAATAAATAATACAACAAATAAAACAATTATATCAGTGGATATACCAACAGGCATTGGCACAGATATTTCATTAAAACCAGATTACACAGTAACTTTTCATGATATAAAAATAGGGATGAACAAGAAAAATAGTGGTGAAATAATAATTGTAGATATTGGTGTACCACAAAAAGCAATAGATTATGTTGGTCCTGGTGAATTAAAGACTTATTATCCTATTCCAAAAAAGGAATCTCATAAAGGGGATAACGGAAGATTATTGATTATTGGAGGTGGACCCTATTATGGTGCACCTGCTCTTTCAAGTTTTGCAGCTCAAAGAACAGGTACTGATTTGATTTATCTAGCGACACCAAAAAAGGTTGCAAAAGCGATATATTCGTATTCATCGCTTTTAATAAAACCTATAAAACTTGCAAAAGAAGTTGCTAAACTATCACCAACACTTATAATAAAAGAATTAACTCAAGAATCAAAACTTGTAGATGATGATATAGAAGTTATTAATAATTTATTAGAAAAAATAGAAGCAGTATTAATTGGTCCTGGTTTAGGTACAGATAAAGAAACTCAAACAACTATTAAAAAAATTTTAAATCTTTTAGTTAAAAATGATAAATCAATAGTAATTGATGCAGATGCAATAAAGGTAGTTGGACAAGATACAAATATTATTAAAAATTCAAAAGCAGTGATTACACCACATTTAAAAGAGTTTAAGGATTTAACAAAAATAGGATTATCAAACAATTTAAATAAGCGAAAGGAAATTGTTGAAAAATGGGCAAAAAAGTTAGGTATTATTATTGTTTTAAAAGGTCCGGTGGATATAATAAGTAATGGAGAAATAACAAAATTGAATGAGATTCATAATGAAGCTATGACAGTAGGTGGAACAGGTGATGTTTTAGCAGGAGTTATAGGGGGACTCTTGTCTAAAAAAGTAGAACCATTTAATGCTGCAAGAATTGGAATTTTTATAAATGGATCTGCAGGAAATAGAGCTTTTGAAAAAAGATCTTATGGACTAATTGCAACAGATATAATCGATGAAATACCAAATGTTTTAAAAAAATATTTACAATAAAGATGATGCTATGGATTTATCACTTATCCAACCAATACAAAATGAAAGTGCTTTATTTATTGAGGAAAAAAAGATATTTGTTATTGCAGATTTACATATCGGAATTGAAACAGAATTACAAGAAAAAGGACTTCATACATCTTCTCAAACAGAGAGAATGGTAAAGCGTTTCAATAATATTTGTCAAAGATACAATCCAGAAGAAATTATTCTACTTGGCGATATAAAACACATGATTCCAACAATTTCAATTCAGGAGAGAATCGATGTTAAACAATTCTTAGAAACAATTAATGAAAATAGAAAAATACATATTATTCCAGGTAACCATGATGGAAATATCCATAGGCTTACTCCTGATGGAATAAAAATTCATTCATCAAAAGGATATACGATAGATAATATTGGATTTGCCCATGGTCATAGATGGCCGTCTGAGGAAGTAATGAATTCTGAAATAATTATAACTGCTCATTCACATCCAACAGTGATGTTTAGAGATAGACTTGATTATCGAACCTTTGAACCATGTTGGATTAGAGGAAAATTTTTTAAAAAAAAAATTTATGAAAAATATCCAAATTCACAAACAGATAAAATAATTATAATGCCTGCTTTTAATCCATTATGTAGTGGAGTTGCAATTAATAAAGAAGGATTAACAGGTCCTTTTAAAAAAATAGTTGATATAAAAAAAGCTGAAGTTTTTCTATTAGATGGAACATCAATAGGATTAATTAGAGATATTTATTGATCATATACATCAAAATAGAATGAACCATTAGATTTATACTTCTTTATGATATCTCTTTCTTCTTTTTTCCGAGTAACTATAAATCTATTATCAATAACTCCTCAATTACTACCATTATTATTTCTTGAATCATATTCAAAAAAACAAGTTAAACCAGTCATAATAGTAATCAGTATTATTCCGACTAATATTATTTGTTTTCTCATCATACTTTTATCCATCCTATAATATAAGTTTAAGATATGTAATAGTATAAATATTTCCCCTTAAAAACTTAAAAATAAAAAAATAGACTTTTTTTATTGAATAATTATCTAATTATTTATGGATCAGATTCATAAACTATTATTAAGTTATTAATTTCTGGATCTTCATTATATAAATCTTCATTAATTTCAAGATAGATATACTCATCATGTGGATTAATTAACATACCTGAATATTTAGTACCTGAGTAATTATCTACATAATCTGGAATTTCACATTCAAGCCATGTTGGTTTAATTAATGATATTAAGTCATAGTCAGTCTTAGTAGCCGCAGTAAATTCCAATGTAACACAATTTTTTTCACCTTTTGTTAATTCAATGGATACATTGGCACTTCTGTATTTTGCCCAATCATTGTCTTTTGTATCCCAATAATCTAATATTAAATCATCAATTCCTTTATGTTTACAGGTTGTAATAAGCGGTTGTGTTACTTCAACCTCTGCAATATATGGATTTTTAATTATAAAATTTACATTAAGTAATACTTTATTATCAGTAATAATTACATTATTATTTGAATTACTTTTTTTAGTCGCTGTTATTATAGCTGTATGAATTACACCCTGTTCATCTTCAGCAGTAAATGTTAATGTTAAAGTTGAATCTCCATTTGAGAAAGAATAATCACCAGATTGTTCAATACCTGAAGGACCAGTTTCACAATATTTACCATCTTTTATACTCCATGTTCCAGTCTCAATATCATCATCATTATTTTCGATATATGTTCCATCTGATTTTAACTCCATTGTCCACTCAGTAAAAGACATTGGAGTACCATCATAGATAGCTGATTGAGTTTCCCATATTCCATAAAATTTACTCTCTTCACTTTTACTGTCGTTACTATTATTAGGACTACCGAAAAGCATGAAAAATCCTGCCATTATTATAATAAGACATACTACAATTGTTATAATTCCCATAAAAAGCTTTTTTTGTAATATATTTGATTTTATAGGTGGAGACTTGGTTGTTGATTGATAATAGGATTCCTTTGTTTGATCCTGTTTTTTATTTTTATCTGAAGTTGTTACATGTGCTTTTGCTCCACATTCCATACAAAAATCTGCTCCCTCAATTAGAGGTTTTCCACATTTAATACAAAACTTTGACATATTTCTTCCTCCCCATCATTCTTTTTTAATTCCTTTGTATGATTTATATTTTTCCATAATTTCTTTTTTTTATACATATCTATTATTTTCATCCTTTTTATACAAAAAGATATTTATTAAAAATATCTTCTCCAATATTTTTGCTCTACCTCTTTATAGATTTTTTTATTCATCTTTTATTTCACCTCAATATCTAAAGAGCTCTCAGAGTTTATATAAGGACGAATAATCTTAGGTAAACACCTAAGAAAATCAGAAAAAGTGGTTATATCCAATTAATAATTAATCCTAAAAAAAATGAAAATTTATTATCTGTTTTTAACAAATATATAGTTGGTAAAAAAATAAAAAAAGAGAGTTTAAATATTTTTTATTTACGTGGATTGGTTCCATAAATTCCGCCCTGTTTATCTGGTCTATTTGTTCCACCTAATCTACCAAGACCGTCTTCAGGATCACCAGGATTTATTAAACTTCCAAATGGATCAGTTAATCTTGGATTTTTATTAACCAAAGGTGCTGTGATTTGACTATCACTTGAACTACTGTCATCTTTTGGGCGGATATATGGGGTTGTTCTATCAATACTATCCCCTAATATTTCTGCTTGTTCTTTAGGTGTTGGTCCAGTTGATGTTTTTGTTGATCCATCTGGATCACCTGGATTAATAAGTGTATTTGGACCTATTACCGGATTAAGACATTGAATTCTTATTACTAATACTAGAATTAGTTCAGATTGTGGATTATAGCCAGTTGCATCATCAGGATGTGGTGTAGTATCTATAGGTGGTGGGCCTCGATTTATATTAGAACCTATATCAGGCTTATTATCAGTTTCAGTTGGATAACAACCATCACTATTACTG
>CAZVNH010000205.1:0-4682 GCA_964628575.1 uncultured Thermoplasmatales archaeon
ATTCTTACGCAAAACAAAAATCAAATCGCTAAAATCCAAGAACAAAAGGCAATAGAAGAAGTAGGTGGAGTAATAAAATTTACAGATGAAATAACTTTTAGCTCATCAACTCTTTTAAATCGGTTTTTCTCAGTTTTTTCAAAAGAAGCAGATGATTATATGCATGCATTTTCCCAACGATATAAACCTGATGATATTTTAAATTATATTGAACAAATACAAAAATTAAAGGTTCTAGTCATCGGTGAAACAATAATTGATGAATATCAATATGGACAATCCATAGGTAAAGCAGGTAAGGAATCAATTATTGCATTAAAATATCTTTCATCTGAAAAATTCCCTGGTGGAGCACTTGCTATTGCAAATCATCTTGCTAATTTCTGTGATAACGTTGATCTTTTCACACTTCTTGGTGAATATGATTCGCAGGAGGATTTCATAAAAAAACATCTTGATGATAAAGTAAATAGTATTATTCATTACAAAAAAGGATCGCCAACAATTGTAAAAAGAAGATTCATTGAAAAGAATCCTCTTCGGAAATTACTTGAGTTCTATATTTTCAATGAATCAAAAATCGATCCGAAACAAAGTAAAGAAATTCAGGATAATCTCAATAAGATACTTTCTAATTATGATGTGGTAGTAGTATCTGATTTTGGTCATGGAATGTTTGATGAAGAAATGATTAAGTTAATTACTAAAAAAGCAAAATTCGTGGGAGTCAATACTCAATCAAATGCTGGTAACATGGGTTATAATACAATTTCTAAATATCCTCATGTTGATTATATTTGTATTGATGAACCAGAGATCCGGCTTGATAGTAAGAACAGAGAGGAAAAAATAGAAAAACTAATGGAAAATCTATCAAAGAAATTAAATTGTGATAAAATAACAATAACTCGTGGTAGAAAAGGATGCATGATATATTCACCTCAAGGTTTTTCAGAGATACCTGCTTTTTCAAGTAAAGTACTTGATAGTATGGGTGCTGGTGATGCTTTTCTATCTGTAACAACACCACTAGTATCAATCGGT
The DNA here is from genome assembly GCA_964628575.1 of uncultured Thermoplasmatales archaeon. Taxonomy (GTDB): domain Archaea; phylum Thermoplasmatota; class E2; order DHVEG-1; family DHVEG-1; genus CAZVNH01. Next base: position 1,045 of record CAZVNH010000205.1, read on the forward strand.
ACTCCAATGGAAATAGTAGGATTTATAGGAAACGCAGTTGGTGCAATGGCTGTTACAATTATTGGAAATAAGGAATCAGTTGATAAGATATCATTGCTAAAATATATTAAAACAATTATGAAATAAGTAAGGAAAATTAGATGATAAAAATGTATGAGAGCTATCAGAATAATTATCTTGAAAAGATGTGGGATGTTTTAAAAAATATAGAAATAACAGATTCTAATGATAAAACCTATTCATTTGAAGAAGGTGTTAATAGAGTAGTATCTGAATATAATAGACTTAAAAAAACTGGTAATAAAATAATATTTATAGGAAATGGTGGAAGTGCAGGAATTGCTAGTCATCAATCCGCAGATTATACAAAAAACGGTAAACTACCAGCTATTACCTTTTTTGATCCAAGTCTTTTAACTTGTATTAGTAATGATTATGGATATGAATATGTATATGAAAAACCAATCGAAATATATGCAAAACAAGAAGATATATTAATTGCTATTAGCAGCTCAGGCCAATCAGAAAATATACTTAATGCTGTTAATGCTGCAAAGAAAAAAGGATTATTTGTAATAACATTATCTGGGTTCAAAGAAGATAATCCATTAAGAGAAAAAGGCGATATGAATTTTTATATAAAATCAGAATGCTATGGTCATGTTGAAATAATACATCTAATAATTTCACATATTTTTCTTGATACATATATGAAAACAGATATTTGAGGTGAGAAAAGATTATGTCAGAACCAACATTAAAAAATGTATTGATAACAGGTGGAGCAGGATATGTAGGAAGTGCACTTGTACCAAGTCTTCTTGAAAAAGGATATAATGTCACAGTTTATGATTTATATCTCTATGGAGATGTATTTAAAGATATTGAAGACAATCCTAATCTTAAACAGATAAAAGCTGACATTCGTGATAAAGATAGATTAATAGATGCTATGAAAGATATTGATGCAGTCATACATCTTGCATGTATTTCAAATGATCCAAGTTATGAGTTAGATCCAGAACTCGGTAAATCAATTAATCTTGATGCCTTTTATAATGTACTTGAAGCAGCTGAAATTAATAATGTTAAAAGATTTATCTATGCAAGTTCCTCAAGTGTTTATGGAATAAAAGAAGAAAAAAATGTAAGAGAGACAGATACCTGTGAGCCACTCACTGATTATTCAAGATTTAAACTTGAATGCGAAAAAATCTTGTTAAATCGAAAGAAAAAAGGTATGACAAGAGTAGTTTTAAGACCTGCAACGGTTTGTGGTTTTGCTCGTCGTTTACGTCTTGATCTTGTAGTAAATGTTTTAACTATCCATGCTTTAGAAAATAAAAAAATAAAGGTGTATGGTGGAAGTCAACTCAGACCTAATATCAATATTAAAGATAGAGTTAGAGCATATGAGTTGCTTTTAACAGTACCATCTGAAAAAATCGATGGCGAGATTTTTAATGCTGGTTATCAAAACCTATCTGTAAATGAAATCGCTAATTTAATAAAAGATACAATTGGTGATCCAGATATTGATTTAGAAACAATTCCAACAGATGATATAAGATCATATCATATTAACTCAGATAAAATCAAAAATGTATTAGGATTTGAACCTGAATATTCTATCGAGGATGCTGTAGAAAGCCTTGTAGTTGCTTATAAAGAAGGCTTAATTGATGATGGTTTGAATAATCCTTTATATCATAATATTAAAACAATGAAAATTGTAAATTTAAAGTAAATATATCAAGACATCTTTAAAAAAAATGAAAAAGACGGGAGGATCATATGAATGATGAAAAACGTTTAGAAGAAATCGCTAAAGATATAAGAAAAAAAATATTTCTAACTATTTATCATGCGGGAAGTGGACATATTGCTCCAGCTTTTTCAAGTGTAGAAGTAATGGTTGCTTTATATTTCAAAACACTCAATATCAACTCTGAGAATTATAATAGTGATGAACGTGATCGTTTTATACTAGGGAAAGGACATGCATGTGTAGCTCTTTATACGATTTTAGCTGAAAAAAATATTATTGATAAAAAAACCTTAAAAACATTATGTAAACCTGGTAGTATTTTAGGTGGACATCCAGAATCTCATTTAATACCTGGTGTTGAGATGTCAACTGGTTCACTTGGACATGGTTTATCTTATAGTGCAGGCCTTGCTTATGCTGGAAAAATGGATAAAAAAGATTTCCGTGTTTTTACACTTTTGAGTGACGGTGAATGTCAAGAAGGCTCTATTTGGGAAGGAATTATGTTTGCTTCACATCATAAATTAGACAACCTAGTTGCAATTGTTGATCATAATAAACTTCAGTCTCTAGATAGAGTTGAAAATATTATTTCATTGAATCCTTTTGCTGAAAAATGGAGATCATTTGGATGGGATGTAAAAGAAATAGATGGACATAATATGAAAGAAGTTGTAGAAAGCTTAGAAGAAATTCCTTTTTCAAAAAATAAACCAAGTGTAATTATTGCAAATACAGTTAAAGGTAAAGGTATATCTTTCATGGAAAGTGTTCCTATATGGCATTACCGCCTTCCAAATGAAGAAGAATTAAAAATTGTAATGAAAGAATTAGATATAAAAGAAAGTGAACTAGGATTGTAATAATATGAGAAATGCATATGTAGATTCATTATATGAGCTTGCAAAAATAAATAAACAAATAATGTCTTTAAATGCAGATATTGGTGCAATAGTTTTTGATAAATTCAGGAAGGATTTTCCTGACAGGTTTATTAATTGTGGTGTAGCAGAAGGAAACATGATTAGTGCTGCTGCAGGAATGGCTGCATGTGGAAAAATACCATTTGCATATACTATAACTCCATTTATTACATCAAGGACCTATGAGCAGATAAAACTCGAGGTATGCCTTCAGAATGCCAATGTAAAAATAGTAGGTGTTGGAGCAGGATTTGTTTATAGTACTTTAGGCCCAACTCATCATGCAACAGAAGATATTGCAATTATGCAGGCACTTCCAAATATGAAAATAGTATCACCAGTTGATCCAATTGAATCAAGAGAAGCTACATTTACTATTGCAGATACCGATGGTCCATTTTATTTCCGTCTTGGAACAAGAGGTGAACCAAAGATAAATGATGATGATTACAAATTCAAACTAGGTAAAGGTGTAACATTAAAAGATGGAGATGATGTAACTATTTTTTCAACAGGTTCAATTACATATGATGCATTGAATGCAGCAAACGAACTTGATAAAAATAATATTTCAACAAGAGTAGTTAATATTCATACAATTAAACCCATTGATAAATCAATTATTCTAAAAGCAGCTAATGAAACAAGTGTAATTCTAACAGTTGAAGAGCATAATATTATCGGAGGTTTTGGTAGCACTATAGCAAGTATTATTCTCGAGGGAGAAAATAGCGATATCAGATTTAAAAGAATAGGAATAGATGATTGCTTCTGTTCATATTATGGTACTCACAAGGAATTAAAGAGTCATTATAAAATTTCAGAGGATTATATTATTAAACAAACAAAAAAATTATTAAATGATAAAGATAAAATCGTTTTATCTTCTTAATTATTTGGAACAACAAGCTTTTTATTCAATATTTATATTAAGGCCCAGATGAGGG
>CAZVNH010000205.1:4692-5113 GCA_964628575.1 uncultured Thermoplasmatales archaeon
GGAGATATATCTATGGGTAGATTACTGAATCTTGTTACACCATTACATACAATGACTAAACGTAAATATCTTGAACGAATGAATGATGATAAAGTCCATTGTATGTTAAAAGCAAAAGAATATGAATATGATTACTGGGATGGAGATAGAAGATATGGTTATGGCGGGTACAAATACATAGATGACAGATGGAAAAAAGTAGCAAAACCACTTATTGAAATATATGATCTTAAATCTGATGCTAAAATCTTGGATGTTGGATGTGGAAAAGCTTATCTTTTATATGAGTTGAAAAAACTTTTGCCAGATGCAGAAATAGTTGGATTTGATATCTCAAAACATGGTATAGGAGATGCAAAAAAAGAAATCAGAAAATATCTTTTTAATTACCGTGCCCAAGATCGCTACCCATGGGGTGATG
>CAZVNH010000206.1:0-5107 GCA_964628575.1 uncultured Thermoplasmatales archaeon
GACAATAACAATTGCTATCTTGTTTGTTAGTATAGGAGCAACATCAATAAGTGGAGCAGGTACAATCGATAAAGGAGAGATAAAAATAAAGGTTTACGAACTTGTTGGTCTTGTAAATCCAACAATTGATATAAATGAAAGTGTATCTGCAAATTTCTTAGTAAATGTAACTGAACAAAATAATAAAACCATAAATCATGTTAAAGATAAATTGGTAATCCCACTAAATGTAACAGATACATTAGAGAGATCATTAATATTTTCTCGTGGATTAGCATATACCGTAATTATTACAAGAGATTTCAAAGATGTTATAGGACGAAAAATACTAAGAAAAAATTCATATCCTGGTGCAGATAGTTTATTTAAAAGACTATGTCCAGTAGCAGCAACAGGAGTAGTTCCAATAATAGATTCTTTTCTTGGGAAAAAAGCTGTGAACAGTATAAATATTTCATTGGATTATCATATTTCCAATGAAACAAGGAACAATGGTGAAAAACTAAGCATGTATATTGCAGTAATAGGGCTTTTACCAGGGAAAAATCAAGTTAGTGTTCCTGAAGTTCCACAAGACAACTTTTATCATTATATGAAACTATCACTTGATGTTTCATATTCAAATCTATAAAAAACAACAATTTTTTTTTATTTTTTTATAATTTTTGTCGCTGTCACAGAGTTATTTCTATTTATTGCAGCAGTTGAAATAACCCTGCAACATTTATTGCGACATGTTTGATACCATGGTTATCCTCTTTTTCATACCTTTTTGACACGTACGTCTATTAGGTCAAAGAGGGACCCTAATAGTGGTATCAATCTTTGTCTCCTTGAATATGCATCTCCAATCATGATTTATCATGGAGACCTTCGATATCAAGGATATAAAAACAAAAAACATTATGGTTTTTATTTGTTTTGGTTGAACTATATTAAAAAGTTTTTTGAAAAAAACTGAATTTCACATAAACTTACTTAGATTCACATAAATAGTTTTATTATTGTCCATATAAAATAATAAATTAATCATTTTGATTATTGGATAACTCTAAAGAAATTATTCTAAAAAAATATAAAATTAAATTTGTTAATTTAATATATTTTTTTATTAATTTTAATACATTAATATATTTTATGTAATATTTTTTAACATAAAATTTATAAGATAATAAAAAATATATAGACTGATGGAGGTAAAGAAGAAATGTTGAAAAAAAAATTTTTAATTTTTGTCGTTGCTAGCATGTTAATTGGAATCAATTTTATACAGAATGATTTAGCTAATAAAGTAGAATATAGTAAGATTGATAATAGCTATAATAAGCTAAGAAAAAATATTTTTAGTAATTTACAAGAAAATGAATGGAATAAAACATATGGTGGAACAGGGGACGAAGAAGGATTATCAGTTCAGCAAACTAACGATGGTGGGTATATTATTACAGGCTATACTACTTCCCATGGTTCTGGAAATAAAGATATTTGGCTTTTAAAAACAGACACAAATGGAAATATAATCTGGGATCGTACTTTCGGTAGTATAGAAAATGATATTGCATATTCTGTTCAACAGACATCTGACAGTGGATATATCATTATTGGTACAACCTTTTCTACTACCAGTCTTTATAATATTTGGTTAATTAAAACTGATAGTGATGGAATTTTAGAATGGGATAATAAATTTGGTAAATTATCTTATTCTGAAATTGGTTATTCTGTTCAACAAACAAATGATGGTGGTTATATAATATCAGGGCCTAAACAAAATTTAATCTTTCCCAATGAGGTATGGTTGATCAAGACCAATCATAATGGAAAGTTAGAATGGGATAAAACCTTTAAAATAAATTCATCCTCCTATAGCTCTTCTGTTCAGCAAACTAACGATGGTGGTTATATTATTACAGGGGGGTCATCAAGTCCTGGTGGATTTTCTTATGTATTTTTACTAAAAACTGATAACAAAGGAAAAAAAGAGTGGATTAAAACATTTGCTGGTAATAATTATGCTCGTGGTAATACAGTTCGACAAACTAATGATGGTGGTTATATAGTTATAGCTGAAAAAGATACTAAATATCAAAATCATGCCTGGTTAATTAAGACTGATGATGAAGGAAATTTAGAGTGGGATAAATCCTTTAATCATTTTGAATTATTAAAACACAAATCAATAGAGCAAACAAATGATGGTGGTTACATTTTTATTGGAACTTATAGTGAATTATCTGAAACTTCTATATCAATAATAAAGACTGATGAATATGGAACTGAAAAATGGAATGAGATTTTTGATGGAGAAGATGATGAAGCGGGTTATTCAGTTCAACAAACCAATGATGGATGGTTTATAATAGCCGGATATACAACTTCTTATGGAGCTGGTGGAAAGGATATTTGGGTAATTAAGACTTGGAAACTAACACCAAAGAAACCAGAAACACCAATTGGAAAAACTTATGGAGCACCAGGAAACTTATATGAATATCATACGTCAACAATTGATCCAGATGATGATCAAGTATATTATTGGTTTGACTGGGGGGATGAAACAACTAGTAGTTGGCTTGGTCCATATAACTCCAGTGAACAAATCACCGCTTCACATTTATGGGAAAATACCGGAATATATAATATTAGAGTCAGGGCAAAGGATATCGATGGAAAGATAAGTGATTGGTCAGATCCATTAAAAGTCTCAATGCCAAAGATGCGGTTAATTAATAATCTATTTGAAAAACATCATAAAAAATATCTTGTATTGTTGCAATAATTGCTATGAATCTTCATTCTAAAAAAATTTTAGAAATAACTACACAATATTTTTCAAATCTTATAATTAATAATTGTAAAGTATAATTTTTATTATATGATAAGCTGTATTTTTTCAAAATTTAATTGGAATATTATAAAAAAGTTATCGATTATTATTGATTAAATTAGTTAATATTAAAGCTTCTTTTCCTGCTTTTTCAGCATAATCTTCATTATTTCCAGCATATATTATTCCACGTGATGAGTTGATAATAGCCATTAAACCTTCTTTGTTGGTCCCATTTTTTACTGTTTTTTCAATATCTCCACCTTGTTTTCCAATACCAGGAATCAACAGTGGTATATCATCACCTAGAACCTGTCTTATTTTTTTAAGTTCATCTGGATATGTTGCACCAACAACAGCACCGCATAATCCTATTTTATTCCATTCTTTAATCTTCAAAGCAACATGTTCAAAAAGTTTTCTATTCTCAGTATATAAATTCTGGAAATCTCCAGCAGATGAATTTGAGGTTCGACATAGAATAAAACAACATTTATTTTCATATTCAATAAATGGTTTAACGCTATCAAAACCAAGATATGGATTTACTGTTACTGCATCAGCAGAATAAGTTTCATACATGGTTTTTGCATATTTCCTTGCAGTATTTCCAATATCATTTCTTTTACCATCAAGAATCACTATAATATCTTTTGGAATATACTTGATTGTTTCATTAAGAATATCATAACCTTTTCTACCAAGCACTTCATAAAAAGCCATATTTAGCTTATATGCACATACCAAGTCTTTAGTTGAATTAATAATTCTTTTATTAAAATCAAGATATGGATTCTTTGATTTTTCAAATAAAAATTTTGGCATTTTATCTGAATCAATGTCAAGGCCAACACATAAGAGACTATTGTTTTTATTAACAATTTTTTCAAGTTTTTCTATAAAGTCCATTGTTATTCAAAAAGGGGTAAATACAGCACTTATATAAAAAGATGATATTTTCAGGCATTTATTTATTGTAAGAGTAAATTACAGCGTTTTATAATGAAAATAATTTATGGTGTTTGCTCCTGGGGTCTTGGTCATGCGACAAGATCTTTACCTGTTTTAAGAAAACTTAATGAGGAAAACCATGAGTTATCAATTATTTCACATGGACGCTCGCTTGAGCTTTTAAAAAATGAGCTAGGGGAAAATATCAATTATATTGATATACCTGATTATCCAATGCTTCTATCTGAGAATTCTCGCCAGTTCCTTGCAAAAAGCATGATTTATTGGCCAAAGTTTGTAGTACGTCTTAGAGTCGGTTGGAAAAGCCTATGTAAAATTCTTGAAAAACAGAAATGCGACATCATCATTTCTGATAGTAGATATGAGATATATAACAGACATATTCCATCTTTTTTTATTTCTCATCAGATGAGAATCATGAATCCTTTAAGAATTAAAATGTTTGAAAATGGTAGTGAAATTTTTAACTCGTTTTTTTTCAAAAGATATGCTGGAGTTATAATACCGGATTATATGGATAATAATTTATCTGGTGATTTATCACATAATCTTCATAGAATTGATGAAAAAAAGCTCCATTATGTTGGAGTGTTGTCTGATTTTAAGAAGAAAAAAGTCAAAAAAGATATAGATTATTTGGTGTCAATATCTGGTCCTGAACCTCAGAGGACTTTTTTTGAAGAAAAAATTATGATCCAAATCAATGATCTTAAAGGACGAGTTGTAGTAACACTTGGAAAAACTGAAAATATGGATAAATACAAGAAAAAAGATATTGAGATTTTTTCTTTTATGGATAAGGAAACTCGTGAAAACTATTTGAATAGATCAAAAATGGTTATTTCACGTAGTGGTTATTCAACAATTCTTGATATATCAGTTACTGGCAACAAGGCTTTTATGATTCCAACACCTGGCCAGATAGAACAGGAATATCTTGCAGACTATCATAAAAAACGTGGTACTTTTTATTCAGTTCATCAAAACGAGATTAATCTAAAAGATGATGTTAAACATGCTGAAAAAACTAAGGGTTTCAATAGGAATATTGATGTAGATAGATCTGTTAACAATATTATTGATATTATAAACTCTCAGAAGAGATAATTAATAGAATAAATGTTTTTTGAATATGCATTACCAGTACAAAAAATATATTAAATAAAAATAGTTAAGTAAAGAGGTTAGCCTTGAAAGTAATTAAAAAAATAAAGAACCTACCAAAAAACTGGGTATTCTGGCTCCTATTAATAACAGCTATAGCAATTATTATTAGATCAATTCCCGCCTGGATTCATGCAGCATGGG
>CAZVNH010000207.1:0-5103 GCA_964628575.1 uncultured Thermoplasmatales archaeon
TCCTGGATCAGTATCTTTTACTGCAAGTATACTAGATTCACCTTGTTTAACGGGGATTCCATTTTTATCAACTATAGAGCATATTTTACCAGGTTGTGGTCTACCACATGAACCTGGTTTTATTTTCATACTACGAATATTTGAAAGATAAACCATTACCTCAGTCATCCCAATTCCATCATATATATAAAGATTAAACATTTGTTTCCATTTTTTTATAACCTCAGGATTTAATGGTTCACCTGCAGAAATACAATGTCTAATATTTGATAAATCATATTTTTTTTCTGCATCTTTTACAGAAACAAACATTCGATAACATGTTGGAACAGATGCGAGATTTGTAATTTCATATTTTTCTAAAAGTTCATACCATTTTTCAGGATTAAATCTTCCATGATATAAAAACGTTGAAAAACCCTGTCTAAATGGATATAAAAATCCATTACCAAGTGGAAATATCCAGCTTAAATCACCAGTATGCGCTATGATATCATTTTCTTTCCCATCCTGCCAGTATAGAACACTTGGATCATTTCCTGCAGCCCATCTATGTGCATGTACTGCACCCTTTGGTTTACCTGTTGTTCCAGATGTATAACAAAAAAAAGCCATATCTTCTTTTTTAGTTGATTCTAATTCAAGCCTAATGGATGCTTCTTTCATTATATCTTTATAGAATAATAGATTTCCAATTTTTTCATCAACAACAATAATATTTTTTAGACTAGGACAGTTATCTTCTATTTCCATTACTGGTTTAATAAATTTTAATGTTGTAATTATTGCTTTTGACTCACTATCATTAATACGATATTCAATTTCGTTACTTCTGAACATAACACTTGATGGTATTGGGACAGCACCAATTTTAACTCCACCTAAGAATGAAACATGAAATTCTGGAATATTTGGAAGTCTGATAAGAAACCTGTCACCTTTTTTAAAACCAAGATTTCTTAAAACATTTCCAAATTTATTAGAATGAGTTTTTATATTATTATATGTATATTTTTCAGTTTCTCCTTTTTCGTTTTCCCAAAAAAGAGCTATTTTATTTTTCTTTTCTGTTTCGCAATGTTTATCAACACAATCAAATCCCATATTAAAATCATCTGGGATATTCCATTTCCAATTATCGAATTCTTTATTGTAGTTGAATTCCCCCATTATATTTACCTCAAGTTATTTGTTTTATCTTAAAAGACTACCTGCAACAACCATTCTTTGAACTTCAGATGTTCCTTCATATATTTCAGTTATTTTTGAATCTCTAAAAAGACGTTCAATAGTGTATTCTTTGGTATAACCATATCCGCCATGTATCTGAACACCTTTTATTGCACATTCAACAGCTGTCTCAGATGCAAATAGTTTAGCCATTGCTGCTTCTTTACTGATTCTTTCACCGCTATCTTTTTTATATGCAGCATTTAAAACGAGCCATCTTGCTGCTTCAACTTTAGTTGCCATGTCAGCAATCATCCATTGTATAGCTTGAAATTTTGCAATAGGTCTACCAAATTGTTGTCTTTGTTTTGCATATTCAATACTTTCATCAAGAGCTGCTTGTGCAATTCCCACTGCTTGTGAAGCAATGCCTATTCGACCACCATCAAGAGTGCTTAACGCTATTTTAAAACCATCACCTTCTTTTCCAAGAAGATTTTCCTTAGGAACCTCCATGTTTTCAAATATAAGCTCTGAAGTTTTTGATGCATTAATTCCAAGTTTTTCAAAAATACTTCCAACTTTGTATCCTTTAAAATCACTTTCAACAATAAAAGCACTAATTCCTTTAGATCCTGCTTCTTTGTCTGTAACAGCGAATACAATTATAATTCCAGCAGCAGGTCCACTTGTTATAAATGTTTTATCACCATTGATTATATATTTATCTCCTTTTAATTTAGCTGTTGTTTGCATTGCTCCAAGATCTGAACCAGCATTAGGTTCTGTACCTGCAAAAGCTCCGATTTTTTCACCTTTAGCAAGTATTGGTAAATATTTCTTTTTTTGTTCCTCGGTTCCATATTTAATGATAGGCCAAGCTGTAAGTGAATTATGAACAGATGTTACAACACCAGTTGATGCACATTTTCTAGATATTTCTTCAACAACAATTGAATAACTAATAGTATCAAGTCCAGCTCCACCATATTCCTGCGGAATTATAATTCCAAGAAGACCAAGTTTAGACATTTTTTCAAGAGTTTTATATGGATACTCTTCTTTTTTGTCAAGCTCTGCAGCAATTGGTCCAACTTCTTTTTCAGCAAACTCTCTGACCATTTTTTGTATCATTTTTTGCTGTTCGTTTAGTTCTAATTTCATGTTGGGTGGAATAAAATTATTAAAAATAAAGGTTTCTATCTAATATATTACAATGATTTTTTATTCTTTAGAAATAGCGCTTTTTGGGATGGGTTTAAAACCTAATAAAATCGTACCTGCATTTTCATAGAAATATTCTTCACTTTCCCATTGTTCATTAAATATTTCCATTTCAAAACTATAATTGTTAAAAATAAAATTTACATATTTAATTGTAACAGAGATTTTTACTTCATCTCCTTTAAAATATTCACTTGTTATATCACCTTTAATGAAAACTTCTAATGAATCGTTTTTTTCATTTTCACTCCATTCAAAAACAATTTTAGTTGCATCTACTTCTGGATAATAAGAAATAGAACTTATAACATCTCTAATAATTAATCTATCACCATCTTTTAAAGAATTGTAAAGAAGTTTGTAACCATCGGCAATATTTGTATCAATTTCTATATCACTATTATGCTCTTTTGCAGTCATTATCAATTCAATACTATCTTGTTTATCAATAGAATCATTGATATCAATATAGATACCTCCTATTTGTATAAATCCAATAATAATAAAAATAATTATTATTAAAAAAATAATTTTTTTCAATATAGATTTATTTTCAGTCATTTTATTCAAATTCATCCCCAATACACTTAAAATTATTTATTTATACTTAAAACCTTGTAAAAATTTTAAAATTAATTTTTTTAGGAAAGAAATATAATAGATAAAATAATTCCAGACCAGGAGGTATCCAATGAATAAAGGTTATATACATGTATATACAGGACATGGCAAAGGAAAAACCACAACAGCTATTGGTCTTGGAATTCGAGCAGCAGGTGCTGGGCTAAATGTTCATATGGTTCAATTTATGAAAGGTAGACAATATAGTGAAATCGATACAATAGAAAAAATATCAAATTTTTCAATATCACAACATGGTAGAGATGAATTTGTAAACAAAGATAAACCAGAAAAGATTGATATTGACCTAGCACAAGAAGGATTTTCTTATTCAAAAGAAATAATTTCAAAAAAGAAGTTTGATATGGTCATTCTTGATGAAATAAATGTCGCAATTGATTATAATTTAATAGATATTAATAATGTAATTAAATTATTAGAAAAAAAACCTAATAATATTGAAATAATATTAACAGGTAGATATGCTCATCCAGAAATAATAATAATGGCAGATTATGTAACTGAAATGCTTGAAATCAAACATCCATATCAACAAGGAATTAAAGCTAGAAAAGGAATAGATTTCTAATCGGAGAAGAGGATATGTTTGATAAAAAAGAAATAGAAAAAATCAAAAAAGAAAAAGAGAAATGGGAAAATAATATATTTTCGACTCATAAAAATAGGCATCCTGAGAGAAAAGACAAATTTGAAAATCTATCAAGTATTGAGATCAAACCATTATACACTCCAGATGATATTTCAAATAAAGATTATTTAAGAGACATTAATTTCCCAGGAGTTTACCCATATCTCCGTGGACTTCACCCAACAATGTATAGAGGCAGATTGTGGACATTTCGTCAATTCTCAGGATTTGGCTCTGCTGAAGAGACAAATAAGCGTTATAAATATTTACTTAATCATGGTGAAACAGGTCTTTCTGTTGCTTTTGATTATCCAACTTTATATGGATATGATACAGATCATCCAATGTCACGTGGAGAATTTGGAAAATGTGGTGTTGCGATAAGTAGTTTACAAGATATGGAAATTCTATTCAAGGATATCCCAATTGATAAAGTTACAACAAGTATGACTATAAATGGTCCAGCAGCAATTGTTTGGGCATTTTATATTGCAAATGCAGAAAACAGAGGTATATCCAAAGATGTTATTGGTGGAACAATTCAAAATGATATTCTTAAAGAATATATTGCACAAAAAAGTTTTATTTTCCCTCCAGAACCATCAATGGAATACAATATCGATTAGTGGATATCATATAAGAGAAGCAGGTAGTACAGCTGTTCAAGAGTTAGCATTTACTGTTGGAGATGGAATTGAATATGTTAAATGGGCTATGAAACGTGGTTTAGATATCGATGATTTTGCACCTCGTCTAAGCTATTTTTTTAATGCTCATAATGATTTCTTTGAAGAAATAGCAAAGTATCGAGCTGCCAGACGAATATGGGCTAGAGAACTTAAAAAATTAGGGGCAAAAAAACCAAGATCTCTATTAATGAGATTTCATACTCAAACAGCTGGAGTAAGTCTAACTGCTCAGCAGCCTGAAATAAATATAGTCAGAGTTACTTTACAAGCTTTATCATCTATATTAGGTGGAACTCAATCACTCCATACCAATTCAATGGATGAAGCACTTGCTCTTCCTTCAGAAAAGGCTGTTAGAATTGCTCTTAGAACACAACAAATAATTGCAGAAGAAAGTGGTGTTACTAGTACTACCGATCCATTAGGCGGCTCATATTATATCGAATGGCTAACAGATAAAATGGAGGAAGAAACTTACAAATATTGGGATCGTGTAGAGAAACTTGGAGGTGTTCTCCCTTCAATTGAAAAAGGTTTTTATCAACGTGAAATTGCAAATGCTGCATATAAATATCAGAAAGAAATCGAGGAAAAGAAGAGAATTATTGTTGGAGTAAATGAATATCAAATGGATGAACCAATAGATATTCCTATTCTGAAAATGGATGAAAAAGGTGAAGAACGGCAAATTAAACGTTTAAATAAACTTAGGAAAGATAGAAACAATCAAAAATTAAGTAGACATCTTGA
>CAZVNH010000208.1:0-5069 GCA_964628575.1 uncultured Thermoplasmatales archaeon
CTATTATTATGTGTTCTAATGAATATAAAACAAATCTACAACCATTATATAATATGATAAAAAGGTATGAGATTCATCCATTACCTAAGAATGAAGTAATTAAAATAGCTAATAACATTCTGAAAAATGAGAATATAACTAATCTTAAAATTGAGGACTTAGAGTTAATTATTGATAAAAACAATGGAGATTTAAGAGGTGTAATAAATGATATTCAAGGTGTCTGTCAAGGTAAGATAGAAGGAGATGTTCGGGAATTAATTCTAAGTTTACATCGTGATAGTTTAGAGGAAATTTTCTCGCTAATTAGAGATTTATTCAAGGTATCGTCTTTAAGAGAAGCTCGAAGTGTAGCTGATAAATCTGATGTTGATTACAACTTTTTATATAAATGGATAAATGAGAATCTACTTTCTTTTATAAAATCGAATAGAGATCTTGTCAATGCCTTTGAAAATCTCTCAATTGCAGATGAAATCTTTGGTAGAATCCGTACAACTCAATATTGGGGATTATTACCTTACTTTTTTGATCTCTTTGCTGGCGGTGTTGCTTTATCGAGAAAAGATACACTTGTATCAAAAGGATTTCAAAGAGTGGTGTTTCCAAGATATACTACAGGAACCTATTTTTCTTTAACAAATGTTGAAAAAGAGTTAATCGAAAAGATTAAAAAAAAATATGAGATCTCTCAAATTGATTTTATCCGGAATTTTCTTCCATTTTTAAAAGTTTTATGTGGATCATCACGAAAGCAACTAAAGAATGTGAGTGATTGGTTAGAATTAGATACAAAAGAGAAGAAGCTACTAAAATAAAATAATCTAAAAAAAATACTCAAAAAAACTATAAATAATTGTTTTTTTCATTTCTTACTTAAAGGTGTAATATAGATGTTCATATCGTTATCATATGAGGAATTAAAAGAAATTGTTAGCAATCGAAAATTACCATTAGTTATTTGTGATATTGATGCTTTTAATCAAAATTTAGAAAGAGTAGGAGTTCATTTAAAAAAGTCTAAAAAAAGACTTAGGTTATGTACAAAATCAATTCGCGTACCAGAATTAATAAAAATCGTAGAACAAAAAGATTTTGTAAATGGAATCTTCACATATAATTCGGCTGAAGCACTTTATTATGCAGAAAATTACAAAATTAAGGATATATTATTAGGGTATCCTACTACATCTCCCGTTGATTTAGAAGAATTATGTAAAGCCGCTTCAATAGAAGGAGTAGAGATATCTGTAATGGTGGATTCCATTTATCATATAGATCAACTAGAAAAAGCAGCAAATAAACATAATGTTAACTTTAAAATTTTGATTGAACTTGATGTAGCTGATAAATTTCTAGGTACAAATGTTGGAGTACTTAGAAGCCCTTTAAGGAAATCAGAGGATGTTATTGGGTTAGCTAAAGAAATTGAAAAGAGAAAAAACCTTCAGTATAGGGGAATCATGGGTTATGAAGCTCAAAATGCCAGTATTGGAGATAATAGTATTTTCTTGAGGTGGATTAAAAAACGTTCTCGAAAACATGTGAATCAGTGGCGACAAGATGTTGTAAATGGTTTAATTTCAGCCGGTTTTGAGCCAGAAGTAGTGAATGGAGGAGGATCTGGATGTTTTCAAGAAACTGCTGAGGAACCATCAATTACAGAAATTGGAATTGGTTCTTTACTTTTTAAATCTCATATCTTTGATTCAATTACTTCATTACACGATTTTATTCCATCTCTATTTTTTGTACTTCAAGTTGTAAGAAAACCAAGGCATAATATTGTAACAACCTTTTCGGGAGGCTATGTTAGTAGTGGTTCAGTAAGAGCTCTTCCAATTGTAGTTAAACCCGATAATTTAAAGACTAATAAAAACGAAGAATTTGGAGAGGTCCAAACACCTTTAAAGTTTAACCCAAAAAAAATTGAGATTAATTTGGGTGACCCAATTTTTTGTAGATTCGGAAAAGCTGGTGAACCTTTAGAACATTTTAATGAAATTAACATCTATTCAAATGGAAAAATGATAGATAATTATTATACATACAGAGGATTAGGAAAGAGATTTTCTTGAAATTTTCATATCTCCAAGATTGAGTAGATCCAAATATTAATTTTGTGAGAGTTAAAACGATAATTTATTTATAATTTTAAACCATTTTTAAAAACTAATTATTCAATTGTACCAGTTATCTGATATATTTCATAACTATTATTTGTAGCTTTATTCAAAATTGTTTAGACTATATGAATTATTAACTAAGATTTTTAAATATTCAAATACACTCTAAACCCAGATTAGAAAATTATTAGAAAACGAATATTACTTTATTTGAGAAAAATGACTGAAACTGAATTTGTTGAGGAAAAGGAAACTTTTTTATCTAAAAACACTCGAATAACGCTGCAAATTGTTGGTGCTGCCATTTTTGGTGCATTATCTTTAATTTTATCTCTCTACGTTGTCCCCTATTTACCTAGAACACCAGAAGGTTTTGCCTATTTTGATCCTGTTTCGATCATATGGTTTTCATGTTTTTTAATATTTGGTCCATTAGCAGGAGTTTTATGTTGTTTCATTGGAATGACAGTACTCTTTCCTTTTGATCCTTTTGCCCCTATTGGTCCTCTTATGAAGTTTTCAGCTTCATTTTCACTGATGATTGTACCAATATTGTTATTATATCTTTTTAAACGGAAAGAAAAAGGAAGAAAGAGTCAAAAGCTAAAAGCAGCAAAAACCTACATAATTTATGGTGCATTTGGTACATTATTAAGAATTGTAGTTATGGTGATTCTAAATATCGCCGTTTATTTGGCATTGGGGTTTGATCCAGCAGGATTAGGATATTGGATTGTAATAGTAATTCTACTTAACGCTTTAACCAGTTTGTGGGATTTATTAGTTCCCTACTTACTTGTCTTTACATCAAAACTTGACCAGAAATTTGAAATTTGGTAATAACTTAATTTTTTTTACTTTTTATTATAAATATCAGTATAGAATAGACCTAATATGATTAAAAATTATAGGTAAATCTTATTTTATTTAAGGTCTTAAAAAAATTATCTTAATGATTATAATTGGAGAGGATTGCGATTTTAAATGCAAATTTTGAGCATATATTATATGAGTTTAACAATGGTATTAGTAGAGTTATAATAAATCGTCCAGCCAAGTTAAATGCTTTACAATACCCATTACTCATGGAAATAGTAGAAGTTTTTAATTCTATCATGAAAAATAAGTTAGTTCGCGCTATCACTATTGAAGGAGCTGGTGATAATTTTAGCTCTGGTGATGATTTGAAAAGTATGGGGCCTGAAGGTGTTAAATTCAAACCATTAGAAGATGGCTCACGTATACCTCATCATAAAGTTGTACGTATAATTCGACAAATACAAAAACCAGTGATTGCTTTGTTGAAAGGTTATTGTATAGGTGCAGGATTGGACATATCTCTTGCATGTGATATTAGATTAGCTGCAGATAATTTAAAAATTGGAGATCATCGTACTACAAGAGCTCATTGTATATTAAGTGGGGCAAGTTGGTTTTTACCCAGAATTGTAGGTTTTGGAAGAGCGACAGATATAATTCTATCTGGACGTCAACTTGATGCAAAGGAAGCTTTGGATATTGGATTAATTACCAAAGTCTATCCACTGAAGGAATTTAGAGAAAAATCTTATGAATTTGTACAAAAAATGGCAGAGATGCCAACAAAATGCCTAGGATATAATAAGGCTATGTTGAACTATTCTCAATTAAATGAACTATTTCCATCTCTACAAAATGAATTTAGATTGTATTGTAAAAATATAAGAACTTATGATTTTGGAGAGGGTATGAAATCTTTTATGAAAAAGAGAGAACCAAAATTCAAAGGACGATGAATTTTCATATTATTTGATGAGATTATTTAACTTTAAAATGTAGGAATAATTTTCATCGATATGGAACTTACAAAGGAAATACAAGAATTTTTACTAAAAGATGCTTTAGAGCGATTTTTGAGATATGTGAAAGTTTGGACTACTTCAGATGAGAGTGTAGAAACTGTTCCAACAACAAAAAACCAGTTTGATCTTGGAAAGTTGTTAATTGAGGAATTAAAAGAATTAAACCTAGAAGATATAACTCTTGATGAGTTTGGAAATGTATATGCTTTTTTACCTCCAAGTAAAGGTTATGAAAAAGTACAAGCTATTGGTTTATTAGCTCATATTGATACTGCCCCTTCTGTAAGTGGAAAAGATGTAAAACCTGTGATTCATAGAAACTATGAGGGAAAAGAGATAAAATTTACTAAAAATAAGGATATCGTTTTATCTATTGAAGATTCTCCTAATTTAGAGGAATACATCGGTCTTGACATAATCACTTCGGAAGGAGATACACTATTAGGAGCTGATGACAAAGCAGGCATCGCTGAGATTATGACTGCCTGTGTTGCTTGGAAAAATTTTGATGAATTAAAACATGGCCCAATATTTATTTGTTTTAGTATAGA
The DNA here is from genome assembly GCA_964628575.1 of uncultured Thermoplasmatales archaeon. Classification (GTDB taxonomy): domain Archaea; phylum Thermoplasmatota; class E2; order DHVEG-1; family DHVEG-1; genus CAZVNH01. The sequence goes on from CAZVNH010000208.1 coordinate 4,519, forward strand.
TGAAGAAACAGGTTTGGGAATTGATATGGTAGATTTGAAAAAACTTCCGAAAATTTGTTATACTGTAGATGGTGGTGAAATGGGTGAATTAGAATTTGAATGTTTCGATGCTTGGTTAGCTCAAACTAAATTTATAGGTTTGAATGTTCATCCTGGAGAAGCTAAGAATAAAATGATTAATGCAATTCAGATTGCAAGCCGGTTTTTTAGTGAGCTTCCGGAATCTGAATCACCGACTCATACAGAAGAAAGGGAAGGATTTTTTCATTTAACAAAACTACAAGGCACAGCAGAAGAAGCTACCTCTAGATTGTTAATTCGAGATTTTTTAGAAGAAAATAACCAAAGACGAATGGACTATTTAAAAAATCTGAAAAAAGCTTATGAAATTCGTTATCCAGGGTTAAAAATTGAGTTAAATCTGAAACATCAATATCAAAACATGGATATTTACCTAAAAAATAATCCTAAAGTGGTTGATTTAGCGAAACAAGCTATTGAAAAAGCCGGATTAGAATTGAAAATTAATCCTATTAGAGGTGGTACAGATG
>CAZVNH010000209.1:0-5069 GCA_964628575.1 uncultured Thermoplasmatales archaeon
ATTATCATCAGATATTTGCATTGGAGCAACTTTAAAAATTGGTCCAGGATACGATAATTCTGCATACCAGATTTCCCAATGATCAAGATCTATTTCACGCATCCAAACTTTATGGATATCACCTTCACTATCTACTGCTATCCTTGGATGCTCATCATCATGACCCCAATATGTATCATCGTTAAGCACATTTTCCTCAAAGTTTTTTATGGCTTGAGCTTCCACCCCATCCAAAGAATAGTCAACACTAATACTGTATATATCTTCTCCCGCTATACCTATCTCTGGTTCCATATCTGGATTATTAAGATGTATCTGACCACTTGGCCCAGGCTTTTCAATAATAATCCAATCACCCCAATAATCACCAACAGCATAATCCTCAAAACCCTCAGTATAAAAGTAAATATCATCCACCTTTAACATGATCGAATCAACATACCAACCTTTACTTTCCAAATTACTTTCTGCATAATATCTAAATCTAATTATAATAACTTCTCCTATATACGGAGAAAGATCATATACACTTTTCGTCCAATCGGATTGATAACCAGAAATAGCTGATAAAATTATCCAAGATACTCCTTCATCTACTGATATTTCAATGTAACCACAATCTGGATTGTAGATTTCATATTGCTGCCAAAATATCAATTTAATATCAAATCCATCCGGTATGTCAATCAGAGGAGTTACTGCTTTATTATCTAAGTTTGAACCAACACCTGACCAAATAACATGATTTTCCAGATAAGGAGTAGGTGAACTATCATTAGAATCAATATTACTTTTTTCCTTAGTGGTTTTTTCATTAATAGTAGTTCCTATCTCTGGTAACACAGTAGACAATATTAATAGCGTCCATATTACTATACCAACTATTTTTTTTCTCATATTTAATTCCTACCTCCCTCAAATATATATGTTTTATAATAAATCGTATATATTATTTTAATTTAAATCTTATGTTAATTATATAAGACAAATGTTACAAAACAATAGAACATTATATTCATTTTAAAAAAATGAAAAAGAAAGATTTTTAGATAAAACCGTCAAAAAAAAGGGGGGGTTTTATTAACACTTTTATACTTGATAATAACCTCTAGATCATATCCGCAATTTCAGGAGGGAAATAAACTATCTATTTTAGTATTTTACTATAAGAAAAAAATGATCTGCATTAATTAAAATTTTTCAAATAAAAGATTTTCTATATTTATTACCATATTTCCTTTTCCAATCTAACTATTTTCATCGTTCATATTTTAAACTTATTAGTAAAAAATAAAAAAAGAGATTATTTAGAATTTAAAAAAAAGTTTTAATACTTGAAATGAAAATGGGTAATTCTTTAAAATATTCAATATTGATATATTGCTATTTGATATGTCTTTTCCTTTACCATGTTTATCTGTTTTAATCAACCAAATATCAGATCTTCCAGCTCCATAAGAAGATGTTGTACCAGTTATAATATATCCTCCATCACTTGTTTGTTGAACTGATTGACCAATATCATCTTCTATTCCTCCAAAAGTTAAATCCCATTTTTTATCACCATTTTCATTAGTTTTTATTAACCATACATCAAGATTTCCAGCACCATATGAGGAAGTTTGACCTGCTATTATAAATCCACCATCATTAGTCTGATCAACTGATCTGGCCGAATCTTCCATAACTCCTCCAAATATATTATCCCATATAATATTACCCTTATGATCAGTCTTAATTAACCATAAATCAGACATTCCAGAAACATCTGAACATCCTGTTATAATATAACCATTATCATTTGTCTGCTTAACACATGTTCCTTTATCAAAAAGTGAACGTGTAAAAGTTTTATCCCATTCGATATCACCATTAATGTCTGTTTTAATCAACCAAATGGCACCTGATATATCTGGATTTTCACTTATTGTATATCCTACTATGATATAACCACCATCATCAGTTTGCACTATAAATTGTCCTTCATCATTTTTTGTTTCACCAAAGGTTTTATTCCACTCCTCATTTCCATTAATATCTGTCTTAATCAACCAAACATCTCTGTTCTCCCCAAGTAACATCTCAGTAAAACCTGTAATAATATATCCACCATCATTTGTTTGCTGAACGCACCATCCAAAATCCATATAGTCCCCTCCAAAAGTTTTATTCCATTGTTCATTCCCATTTTCATCAGTTTTAACTAACCAGACATTCCCATATATATCTTCAAGACACTTTTTCTGTCCTACCATAATATATCCATTATCATTAGTCTGTTGAATGAATATTCCAATATCATCATCTTCAAATCCTCCGATAGTTTTATTCCACTCTTCATTGCCGTTTTTATCAGTTTTAATTAACATTATATCATGATAAAAATAAAGAGGAGCTGTTCTACAGACAATAATATAACCCTTATCCTCTGTTTCCTGACCATACCAACCTTCATCATAATCTACAAATCCATATGTTTTATTCCACTCTTCTTCAGGTCTAACAATAATAGTATTATTTTGTTGGTCTATATTTTTAATATTCGATTTTGTTTTTATTAAGATATTACAATTTTTTAAACTATTGGCACTTATATTATGTATAAAACATATTCCAATAAACAAACCAATAATAACTAAAACTAAAAATTTCTTTTTCAACATATCTCCTAATTCTTCCATTGACTAACAATATCTTTTTCCTTTTTTTAAATTTATTGTTTAAAAATAAAAAATGAAACATAAAAAAGAAATTTTAGAAAAAACAGTTAAAAATATTAGTAGTGTTATTAAGACTTTTATATTAAACTAATCATGTTTTTTCAATATTTTTGAAGAATTAAATGGTTTTGAATCAATAGGTATTGAAGGGAATTGTTTTTTATAGCAATTTAGACAAATTTTATCTTCATTACAAAGATTAAATATTAAATTATTTTTTAAGTATTTTTTATTACAAATTTTACATTGAAAAAATTTTTTCTTTTTATTCATCTTTTTCCCATTTTTTTTATTTACAGATTTTAGAACTTTTGATATTTAAATTCTATTTGTCATAATGTCATTTTAAAAAAATTAAAATGATTGGTTTTTTAAAGAAAAAGATGATATGAAATAGTTGTTTGAGGTAAAAAAAGAATGATTTGTTTAACATTTGAAAATTGTAGATATTTTTATATCACATGGAAGTGAATATAAATATACATTCCTTTATATTTGAATAAGGTTGGAAAATTAATTTAGTTAAAAGGTGTTGAAATGGTAAAAATAGCAGAATGTAAATGTAATGATTGCCCAAAAGAATTTAATGTATTTAAAATAGAGTTTAAGAAAAAGGTTCCACCATGGCATATTATGTGTCCTGTCTGCGGAAGTGAAAATATCACTATTCATTGGATTGATAAAGACAATAATGAATTATAAATAAAAAAAGAAGTCTTAGTAACCTGTAAAAATAGTATCAATTAAACGATTTTCTGCTTTTCTTAAATGTTCAATTGTTGTTGCTTTACTTATACCAAAACTTTTAGCTAATTTTTCACTATTTATTTTTCTGGGATAGTTATAATAGCCATGTTTTTTTGCTTTGATAATTATTTCTTTCTGTTTATCTGTTAAACATGATATTAAATCACTAATTTCAAAATTTGCGGGTTGGAAACTGATTTTTGTAATATCTGCTAATTTTTTCCATAAATTATAAAACTTTTTTATATTTTCTTCATCTCCAATTACACTTATAGCCATTTTTTCTTCTGAAAAAATAGTAGGAGTTGTCCAAATAACATCTATATTAAAACCTTTAGATATTTTTTGTATATCCTTAAATTTTTCAAGCGGCGGTTGACCCTTTACAAGACAAATATGTTGATTTTTATCTGATTTTATAACAGACAAGATTTCTCCACCAGTTGGCATAACAAGATCATTGATATTAATTCCTTCTTTCAATATAATTTTTGTAATAATTATTTTAAGACTTTTTTCAAAATCAAGTTTTAAAATTTCAAGAAGCTCTAATGATTCTATTTGAGTAAAAAATTGTTCCCAGTTAAATAACCTTATAAGATCATCTTTTAGATTAAATTCAACAATTGCTTTTTTCATAATTAAGAATATCAATTATAATATATAAAATACCGTACATGTACGGCATAATAAATAATAGTTTTTGAAAATATATTATACTACTGTAAATAAGAAGTAAGTTTATGAGGTATTAATATGATGAAAAAGATCTTTGAAAAAGGTATAAATTATTCAACATATCATCCTTATAAAACATTGTTCATCTTTTTGATTATCACTTTTATATTTATGATTCCAGCATCTCAACTCGTAATTGATTCAAGTATTGAAGGTATGTTCGGGGAAAATGAAGATTTACCATCTGAAATAAGTCAATATTTTGAAATAACTGATGAATTCGGTAATCAAGAAATTGTTACAATAGTTGTTGATTGTTCAGATAGTGATAAAAAAAATGCAGTAAGTTTTCTTGAAAATATAACGATAGAACTTGATAAAAAAGATTGGTTTACAGATATAACTTATAAAAAAACACCTAATCTTCCAGAAAATAAATTCTTATTATTTTTACCAATTGATGATTTGAAATTTTTAGAAAATTCCAATATTACAAATACAGGGGTTTCAGAAAATATCTCCCAAATATTATCTAAATATTCATCTTTTGATAATTATATTGTATCAGATGATGGTGAGATATATCTTTTAAATATGATTTTAAATGTAACAATAGATAGTGCTGATATTAGAACTGAAATTTTCGATGGTTTATATAATATAATTGATAAAACTAAAGATAGTAATAAGGAGTATACCGATTTAGATATTGGTTTTACTGGAGGGATGGTAGTAACTGATTATGAAGGTGATAAAATGGCCATGGATGATCTAATGATCACCTTATTCATAACCTTTGTATTAATCATTATTTTATTATTTATTTCATTTAGAAGTCTATCACTTCCATTTTTATCTTTAATTCCTTTACTCTGTGGAATCGCTATAACAGCTGGAATAATATTAATTTTATATGGTGCACTG
>CAZVNH010000210.1:0-5058 GCA_964628575.1 uncultured Thermoplasmatales archaeon
AAAGCATCCTCTGCTGTAATGTATCCCTCCCCAGCGGGACCTCCCATTAGACTATTTTGATCAAATGCATCTCCAATTGTCCAAGTCATTGGAAATCCATATATCCAACTAGCTCGTCCTAATGACCCATCAAAAGTTGATACAATAACAATTCGTCCATTTTGATCAACATCGTTTCCAAATAATTTATCTCCTAGAGTATTACCTACAAGAGCTCCGCTAAAACATGATTCAAATATAAGCATCATTCCATCTGCTTTTATTTTATCAAAGTAATAATCTAGATCATCATCTGTTAAGTAATTAACTAATGTTCCATCCCTTTCTCGATCACAATCCCACGGACAAATCACTTCGTCATATCTATCTGTTTCATAATCATCATTCGGCCCTGAGGTTTCCGATTCATGGACTTCACTACCATGACCTTGCCATGAAAAAAGAAATACGTCATTTCTACCAACTTTACCTGCCATTTCCTCAAGAGCTTTTATTATATTTGCTTTAGTAGCACCACCAGCATATCCTGGATTTGATGAATCAGGATTGTTATTAACAAGCAATATTATATTTTCATCTTTCCAATTATCATTTGAAATAAGACCGCGATATAGTTTTTTCATCTTAAATTCATTAATAGGCAGATTATTACTAGGATTTTCGTAACTTGCACATGCAGCAAGAACCGCATAATATTCAACGCCTCCAGAATCACAGGTAGCTGTTATATTTGATTGTATATTATTTGCTTCTAAACTATTTACCGCTGGCAATATAGCAATACTACATATCATTGCTATAATTGCAAACGTTATAATTTTTTTTTTCATTTTTACCACCATAAATATTTTTATGGCAGTAAATAAATTAAAAAGTATATATATTTTATAACACAATTTTTTAATTTTAGAACAGATTTATCCCTTAAATTTAGGTCTTTTTGATAAATAAATTGATAGTGGAAGTGGTTCTTGCGGATATTTCTTAATATTTTTAATCATTAAATCGCTTAATTCATTAATTGAATAAGATTTGTTATTATCTCCAATATCTTCAGTTCTAAAACGAGGAGTGAATTTATTACTATTTTTTTCTTTTTCCAATAACAATTATTATCGGAATCCATTCCTTCTCTGCATCTCGGATTTTTTTACTGACGCTTTCCTCACGGTCATCAATGTCTATTCTGATTTTATAGAATTCATGATTGTTTAGTTCTTTTTCATATCTTTCACAATCTTTGATGAATTCATCTCCAACAGGTATCAATCTAATCTGAGTAGGTGAAAGCCAAATAGGAAGCATTGGTTTTTGACCTTTATTCATCTTAATTGCTTCTTTTTCAAGTAATGCATAGATAACTCTCTCAATAGCACCTGATGGACTACAATGAAGTATTAAAGGATGTTTCATTTTTCCATCTTTATCTGTAAATTTAATATCGTATCTTTCACCGTTTTCTATATCAATTTGATCAGTGCTTAACGCTGATGCCTTATCTGATGAATCTACAAAGTTGAATTCAAATTTTAAAATAAAATAGAATATTCGCTCATCCCACATCTCTATTAGAATAGGTTTTCCAAGTTTTTTTACAAGATTAACTATGAATTCATTATTTTTTTTGTAAAAATCTTTAGTTGTTCTCAGAGCCATTTCAATATCTGAATTTTCGATTCCAATATTATCTAATACACTAAGGCTTAGATCAAATCTTACATTAAATTCATCCATAGCCATATCTAAATCTGATGTAAATGCATGAACATCAGGCATAGTAAATGCCCTAAGTCTTCTGAGTCCTGTGAGTTCACCTGATTGCTCTCTTCTGAATGAGTATCTTGTCAGTTCATATACTTTAAGTGGTAAATCTTTATAGCTAATTGTTGCATCATGAGCCATTAAAAACTGTCCAAAGCAAGCGGCAAATCGTAAAAAAAAGTTTCTCTTATCACTTTCAATCTGGTATTGTCTAGCTGGAAATCTCTGAAGATATTTCGATAGTGTTGGATGATCCATATCATACATGATTGGTGTTTCTACTTCAAGACCACCGTATTCACCAACTCTTTTATTTACATAGTTTTCAATTAATTTTTTTATGAATCTACCTTTTGGGTAATACCTCATATTCCCTCCATCAGAAGCAGGTTCATAATCAGCTATTTCTAGTTTCTGCATTAAGGTTACATGAGCAGGTTCTCCTTTGACTGCTCTTGATTTTTCTTTTTCATAAAAAGAAAATTTCTTTAGATTTTCATGATCAGTAAAGTTAAAATCACTAATATTATACAATTTTCCTTCCTCAGTAAGAATATACCAGTCAGAACTCAGTTTTCGCTCTTTTTTCAACGATTCTGATTCTTCACCAACAGGGATTATTTCACGAGATAGTTCTGAAAGAGGATGACCTTTACAGGAAATCTTAAATGCTTTGTACCATCCAAACGGTGATCTTTTAACATTGAAGTTTTTTTGTTTTAATTCAAATTCAATTTCAATTAATATTTCCTGAGCTTTTTTAGGTTTTGCAAGATCGCTACTTAGATGAGCATAGGGATAAAGCATAATGTTTTTTACTTTTAGCTGCTCAGCAGTTTTAACTATTTCATCAACTGCTTGTTTAACAGCTTTATTAGGACTTTTCTCATCAATTTTTTCAACAGCTGTAAAGGCTGTTAAGGCTTCTTCTAATCTATCTCCTTTTTTATCAGTTTCTTCAGGATTTTTTATTGCTTTGTCTTTTACTTCGTATTCGATATAATCGCTGTGAATTAGTAACAGTTTCATATAAAATCAAATCCTGTAAAACAAATTATTATTATTAAACATAATCCTTGTTCAAGTAAATTCATTACTAAACAGTTGTATCGTTAGTGATTTAATTTATTTTGGAGCCTCATCCCATAAATCTTTACATAAACATTTTCCTTTATATTTTTATATCCTAATATCTATTCTTTATGATATTTTATGATTTCTGTAATCCATTCTTTTGGTGTTATTTTACATAATTCTCTTAATTATTTATAATAATTATATGCTGATGTCATTTTTTCCTTCATCAAACTTACTGCTTTGTTAAAACTCTAATAGTTCCGACATCATCTGTTAATGTTAGTATTTTATTATTGTCGGAAAATATATAATCATTTGTTTCAGTTGGGACTCCCTCAAAACTAAGAACCAAATTATTACCCGTAATATCCCAACTTCCACTCAATGTTTGTTCATTACCATCAGCTGACACAGAAAATTCACAGGATTTATCAGGTAAGAAAGTAATAATTCCGATTATTGTTTGTTCTTCATAATGTTCTGTATATTCCCAAGTTCCAATTATTTTTTCTTCATCTGAAAGAAGTGAACTATTTTCTCCACCATTATTAGAATTATTATTCTTAAAATTACTAAAAACTACATATACCGAAGATAACAATAGAAGTAAAACAATAAATAGTGCAAGAAAAACAGCAGTTTTATTTCTTTTAATTTTCTTTTTACCTGATTTAGAAACTGGTCTTGAACGCCTTCTTCTACTATCATCTATTTTTTCATTCATAATTAACAATAAGCAGATAGAATATTTATAAATAAGTATTTACGAATAATCACTTTTTAATTAAATTGAAAAAAATAACTTTTATCTGTTACCCTAAAAATATCCATAAAGTTGGACAAGTATTATTAAACATAATGATTAATAATTAACACTAACTTGGGGGAGGCGGCGGAGGTGTTAAACACCGACCATAAAAAATCTAAATTGAATATTCTTGCAATCCCATCTCTCCGCCTGAATGTTTGAATGTATTAAACAATATAATAATATTTCGGAAAAAAAATTATTGAAATTTACTCCTTTTAGCTAAGGAGAAAAAAATAAATATTGAAAAAATTTAATGTAATGATTGTAAATAGTAAAAATTTAATATTTAGATTATCTTTTTGTACGATTCAGCATCAAGAAGATTATCAACTTCTTTTTTATCAGTTATTTCTATTTCAACAAGCCAGCCTTCATCATATGGACTTTCATTTATTGTTTCTGGTACATCTTCAATTTTATCATTAACATTTATAATTTTTCCACTAACTGGAGAATAGATCTCTGACACAGATTTAACAGATTCAACAACGCAGAGTTCATCGCCTTTTTTTATTTCTTTTCCTACTTTTGGAAGTTCTACAAAAACAATATCAGTAAGTTCTGATTGAGCATGATCTGTTATTCCTACTTTTGCATTTTCTCCTTCAATTTTTAACCATTCGTGAGTATCTGTATATTTTAAATCATTTCTTACTTCATCACTCATAATTATCAAAATCTGGTATTTTGAAATAAGATAAAAAGATTTGCAAGATTTTTAAGAAATTGTTATCAAATAATATCAATCTATCTCTAGGCATAGTAACAGGAATTGGCTCTGACCATTCACTCCAGGAATTATGTACATCTGATACTCTTGCCTTTATTTCATAATTGCCTTGTTTTTTCCAACTGTGTTCAATTTTTATAATTATTCCGTTTTCCCATGGCGTAGCACATCCGCAGTCTTCTTGAAGTACTCCATCTCCAAAGTCAATTTCTAATCTTAAGAGAAAATCGTCTTCATCCGGATCAGTCAGAGTAATATTATATGTATAAATTTCTTTAATTATTCCATTGGTTGGCCCTTCAATTAATGGCGGATTTGGAGGTGTATTATCATTTATCATCTCTATTTTTAATGCATAGGTTGATGTAATAAAGAAACATGATGTAGTTATTAGCAAATAAAATATTTTTAATAAATTTCTATGCATAATTAACAGCTGTTAATAGTATTATTTTTCTCATAATTTACCATTAAAACCAGTAGAACTAAAATACACTAAAACAATAGAAAATCAGGATAGATACTTCATAAATAGGTTTTAATATAGAGAAAACAGTTTTTTTATCTGTTGAAGATAAAAAACAGGTGATTTTTCTCTTGTTTATTTTATACCAAAGATATTTATAAGATAAGATAGTTGGAAAAATACCATATTTGGGATAACATGGAAGGTTATATT
>CAZVNH010000211.1:0-5050 GCA_964628575.1 uncultured Thermoplasmatales archaeon
CTCTCGCCCCACTTATATTATATAAAAGGTCTTTAAATTAATTTTGGAAATCATAAAAAAATTTAAAAGAAAACAAAAATTTTTTAAAAAATTAAAAATTTTGTTTTATTCTTTTTTGATCATTGTCTTGTAACATGGAAAAAAATTTTCAATGGATTCTAGTTTCCATAAAATCAAGCCAAGCTCATCCTCAGAAAAATTTGGATGTAATTTATTTAATTTATCCATTATTTTCTACCCTCTTCTTGTGTATATTATATTTCTCATTACTATTATTTAATACTTACGACACTATAAAAAAAATTATAAATTTTTATGTAACAAAATATAATATAATTATAGTAAAATAATATTTATGTTACAAAAAGAAAAAATAGTTAATATTTAAAATAAAATAAATTTAAGTATTTTTCTTTTTTTTATATAAAATGTATATTATTAACATAGAAATAATAAAACAAATTGCTAAAAATACATTTATATTTATAGATGGTGGTGTTGATTCTTGTTTTATATCTTCTGAGTTATCTTGGAAAAAATTTTCAAATATATTACTATTATATGATTCACTAATATAAATGCCACATCCTTTATTTTTTGTTATTTCATTAAACGATATTGTATTACAATCTGAATTAGATAGTTTTAATCCACAACCACCCAAACTAATATTGTTTTCAGTAATTATATTATGATGACAATAATCTAAGGATACACCAGCAATAATATTTTGTAATATTTGATTATATTTCAATATATTATTATTAGACCAACGACTAAATGATATACCTTTAACACAATTGATTATAGTATTATTATTAACATAGTTATTATTTGATTTTTCAATAATTTTTATACCATTGGCATATTGATTCAATAAAATATTAAAACAAATTTTATTATTTGAAGAATTATAGATATAAATGGCATCTTCATTGTTTTCAAAATAATTATTTGATATAACTATGTTATTTTTTGTATTATCTAAAAAAACTCCATTAGAGTTATCAATTATAATGTTATTATTAATGGAACAATTATTCAAATTTCTATTAGAAAAATAAATACCTATCCCACCTTTTCTAATAGTAAAATTACTAATATTTACATTATCTATTATAATTTTAATATCAAATATCTCACTTTCTGCATCAATTATTGTTTTTTCTTTATTTTCCCCTTTTAATTCTACAGACTTCTTTATTATAATATTTTCATTATAAATACCATTAGAAACATAAATTGTTGAACCATTAACTGATGAATTTACTGCCTCATGTATTGAATCAAAATGATTAATACCCCAACCTTCTGTTGTCTCATTATAACTCTTATTAACATAAATAACTGAAATATCACTATTATCCTCAGAAACTGTTATCGGACTATATATACAAAATATGCAAAAGAACGCTATTACTAACAATAATTTATTATTTATCATATTTTCCGAACTCTAAGCAGATTATGCATAGATTTTTAAATCAAAAAAGTTTCTTAATTATAAATTGATATTAAGATACTTTATTGAAATTTTTTTTAAATTTTGATATTTCCACCAGAGAGGCTTTTTATATCTAAAAACAGAATTACAGTAAATTTAAACTTATAAAAAATGTGGGAATCCTATCTAAAAATAAATATAAAAGATTTGAGTATTAACATAAAAAACTAAATGTTAATCACTAAAAAATAGATAATATGGTTTTTTAATTGATGAACATTATTAAATTTTATTTTATAAAAAAATGATACTTTTTAAACAAAAATACTAAATATATAACAGTTTTAAATGAATAATTTTATAATTTAAATCTGTATTACGGGTGGTGGGTGCATAATTCTCCCAAATGGAGGGAATTATTTTGGTAAAAATCACAGCACATGAATTAGCAAAAAAACAAAAGGAAATATCTGTTGCAGAATTTTTTGAGAGAAACAAGCATATTCTTGGTTTTGGTAATACAACAAGAGCTCTTATTACAAGTGTTAAAGAAGGAGTTGATAATAGTCTTGATGCCTGTGAAGAAGCAAATATCTTACCAGATATCTATGTTGAAATTAAAAACCATGAAGATGGAGAATGCAGAATAATAATTGAGGATAATGGACCAGGTATTATAAAAAAACAAATTCCTCATATATTTGGTCGACTTTTATATGGTTCACGTTTTCATGCAATAAGACAAAGTCGAGGTCAACAAGGAATTGGTATATCTGCAGTTGTCTTATATGGTCAACTTACAACAGGAAAACATGCAAAAATTACCTCAAAAGTAGAAGAAGATAGACCAGCTGTTATTAATGAACTTGCAATTGATACAAACAAAAACAGAGCTGAAGTTATAACAAGAGATACAGTTCATTGGGATAAGCCAACTGGGACGCGTATTGAAGTTAGTATAAAAGCAGATTATAAACGAGGGAAAAAATATGTTTATGAATACTTACAGAGTACATCAATAGTAAATCCTCATGCTCAGATTTCCTATAAAGAATTAGATGGAAATATTCATATTTTTGAAAGAACATCAGAAATTCTACCTAGAAAATCTGTTGAAATCAAACCGCATCCTTATGGTGTTGAGCTCGGAACGTTAATAAAAATGGCCAAATATACAAAAGCAAGACAACTTAATTCATTTTTAAAAACAGAATTTAGTAGTATGGGTGATCGTACTACAAATGCTGCTATTGAAAAAGCAAGTCTAGAAAAGAATATTAATCCTAAACAGATGAAACGTGAAGAATTCCTTGTTTTACATAAAGCTTTTAAAAAAGTAAAAATTATGGCACCATCAACAGATTGTCTATCACCTATTAGTGAAACTCTTATTAAAAGAAGTCTTAAACATGAAACTAAAGAAATATCACCTGAGTTTATTATTACTGCTTCAAGGCCTGCATCTGTTTATTCAGGAAATCCATTTCAAATTGAAGTAGGTCTTGTATATGGAGGTAATCTTCCAAAAGAAGAACCTATTAAAATAATGCGTTTTGGAAATAGAGTACCATTACTTTATCAGCAGGGTGGATGTGTAATAACATCAGCAATTTCTTCTATTGATTGGAGAAGATATGGATTGAATCAACCATCTGGGAAAGGAATACCAACAGGACCTGCTATACTTTTAACCCATGTATCATCAACTTTAATTCCTTTTACATCAGAAAGTAAAGAAGCAATCGCCGATGTTGAAGAAATTGAAAATGAAATAAAACTTGCTTTTCGTGAATGTGCAAGAAAAGTTCAACACCATATCCATAAAAAAGTTAGACGAAAAAAAACAAGAGAAAAATTTGATTTAATAACAAAGATATTACCAGAGATTGCGAAAAAATCTGCAAATATGCTTAAAAAACCTGTTCCTCAGCTTGACCCTATTATTACGAAAATTATGGATGTTGTTTGGATTGAAGATGCAATTGAATATGAAACAATTACTAGAAAACCAGTCCAAACAACCTTGACTGGTGATTCATCAGATGAAGAAAAAAATCGGACTATTACAAAAAGTAAAATTTTGATTGTAAACTATAAAAATAAACCTCAGAAATTTAATTTATATGCAATAATTCCAGAAGATGCTGTTGTTGGAAAAGCCGAACCAAAACCATCAAAGATAGCAAATAACTACATTAAATGGAATCTGGATACAATTCAACCTGTAAATAAAATCGATGTAAACTTTGAACTAGCAGGTCTTGAACAAGGAGATTTCGATGAAAACGATTTGTATATTGAAAATATTAATCCTGCTTTTGTAATAGGTGCAGATAAATGGGAGGGTGATTAAAAATGTTAAATAAAGATTACTCAGATGTATTACAAAAAATAGATATGGTTGCCTCAAAGATATATAATGATTTTGAAAAAACAGAAATACCCTCAATAACTCTACCAACAAGAAGTAAATCCAATATCAAATTTAGCGAGAAACTAAATGTATGGAAATATGGATCAAATACTACAGAGAGAAACGCAAAATCACTAGATGGCGCATACATGCTTCTTAGAACTATGTACATGGCTGATTTTATAAAAGAAATGATCAAAATTAAAAAATCATCGACATTAAGAGAAATGTATTATATATCTGAAGGATGGGAGTTAGCAAAATTTCATTCACAACAAGAATCAAATCTACTTGCTGAAGACCTTGAAGTAATAACAAGCTGTATGCGTGAAGATTTTAAACTTAGACCTGAAGAAGACGGAGCAAGGGTAATCGGAAACCTTACATTAGAAGAATTAACAAGGAATAATACAAAGAAAAAGATACACTGTCAGGATGATGTTGGAGATGCAGGATACTCTATTCCATATAATGTTGAAAAAGAAAAAATTACTTTCAAAAATATTGATGCTGATTTTATTATCGCAATAGAAACAGGTGGTATGTTTGATCGACTTGTAGAAAACGGATTTGATAAATCCCACAGAGCAATACTTGTACATTTAAAAGGTCAACCAGCAAGATCAACAAGAAGGTTTTTAAGACGATTAAATGAAGAAGCAAATCTACCAACACTTGTTTTTACAGATTGTGATCCATGGAGTTATAGAATCTTTGCAAGTGTTGCATATGGTGCTATAAAAACCGCTCATATTTCAGAATATCTTGCAACACCATCTTCTCAATATCTTGGAGTAACACCATCTGATATCGAAAACTATGAGCTTCCAACAGATAATCTATCAAAAGAAGACATACATGCTTTAAAAAGCGAATTAAGTGATCCAAGGTTTCAAGATAATTTTTGGAAAGGTGAAATCAAACTACAACTTAAGCTTGGAAAAAAATCAGAACAGCAGGCTCTTGCAAAATATGGTCTTGATTATGTAACAGATACCTATCTACCTGAAAAGCTTACAGAAATGGGACTTGCTAAAAAATAATTCTTTATTATTTATTATTCTTATGTTTTTTAATAAGAATATTTTGTATAATTACAACATAAGATCATCATTTGATTTTTTCTGTAATCTATTAATAAATATATAATTTTTTAACTAATTTTTGTTATAAATTACATAATTCTGTAACAT
>CAZVNH010000212.1:0-459 GCA_964628575.1 uncultured Thermoplasmatales archaeon
AACTTAAGAAAGGTGATTATAGTATTAGTATAGCAAAAGCCGCACTAGAACAAAAGATGTGTTCAGATGCAGCAGTTGTATTTATCTGGACAGGTATTTTTAATCGTTCTAAATTTAAATATGGACAAAGAGCCTATCGATACATATATCTTGATGCAGGACATATCGCAGAAAATCTTGCCCTTGCATCAACAGGTCTAGGACTTGGTAGTTGTCAAATTGCAGCATTATACGATGATGAAATAAATAATATAATAGATATAGATGGTGTTAATGAAAGCGTAATATATATGAGTGTTGTAGGTAATTTGTAATTTTAATTTATGGAGGATAGATATTATGAGTAAAGAGGATGTTATGGAGCTTGATGATTCAAATTGGGAGAAAATAGTTGAACAAGGAGATAAACCATTAATTGTAATGTTTTATAGTGATTCTTGCCCATTTTGTAAACAGATG
>CAZVNH010000212.1:469-5048 GCA_964628575.1 uncultured Thermoplasmatales archaeon
GAACCATCATTTTTTGAATATGCAGGTGAATTTAAAGATACAGTTATTTTTGCTCGTGTTAATATTGTTTATAGTCCAACAATTCCAAGTCGTTATGGTGTCATGGGTACGCCAACTTTTAAGCTTTTTTGTAAAGGAAAACCTGTATATGGATTAACTGGTGCAATGTATCCAGCGTTAATTAAAAAAGCAGTTGAAGAAAACCTTGAACATGGTGAGAAATGTGTAGAAAAAACTACTTGGCATACACCAGAAATCACAGGTTATAGTTAAGGACTTGAAAAAATGGATGTCAAAGATGCAATAAAAAAAAGAAGGGCGTATCGATCTTTAAAACCAGTAAAAATTACAAAAGATTTTATTTCTGATCTAGCTGAATGTGCACAAATTACTGCATCTTGTTTTAATAATCAACCCTGGCAGTATGTTTTTGTCTATGATAAAGAAATGCTTGAAGAAATGAGAGATGCGCTTTCTTCAGGAAACAAATGGGCACATAAAGCGTCTTTGATAATTGTTGTTCTTGGTAAAAAAGAAGATGATTGTGTTATTTATAATCGGGTATACTATAGATTTGATATTGGTATGGCAACTGAAGCAATGATACTTAGAGCAACAGAGCTTGGATTTGTTGCTCATCCTATTGCTGGATATAGTCCAAATAAAACCCGCAAAATATTAAAAATTCCTGATGATATTGATGTAATTGCACTTGTTATTGTTGGTAAACACTCTGAAGAAATAAATGATTTAATGAGTGAAAAACAAATAAAAGATGAAAGAAAAAGACCAAAGAGAAAATCTATCAATAGTTTTATTTATCATAATAAATTTGGAGGAAGATAGATGATTAATTATGAACATGTTAATGGAGAAAAAAAAGGAAAAATCTTGTTATATGCTTTAAGTACTTGTGGATGGTGTCGTAAAACAAAAGAGTTTTTAAATGATCTTGGTGTTGATTACGATTTTATATTTGTTGATCAGCTTGATGGTCAAGATAAAGATGAAATCATGGATGAAATTAAAAAATGGAATCCAAGGTGTAGCTTTCCAACGATTGTAATAGATAATGAAAAATGTATTGTTGGGTTCAAAGAAGATGAAATCAAAGAGGCACTTGGTTATGAGTGATATATCAGATGAAGAAATCAATCAACTTTATAAAAGATTGGATAAATATGCTGAATCAAATGGGTATCATCTAAATCCAGATTCTGAGTTTACAAAATATTTGATAAAAAGCCTTTTAATTAATCAAAAAAGATATGGTTACTGGGCATGTCCTTGCAGAATTGCATCAGGTAATAGAAAAGAGGATTCTGATATTATATGCCCATGTATTTATCGAGATCCAGATGTTGAAGAATATGGCGCATGTTATTGCGCTCTTTATGTTTCCCAAGAAATAAAAGATGGGAAAAAAAAGGCTGAACCAATACCCGAAAGAAGACCTCTAAAAAAATAAAAAATATAATTTTATCCTGATCTTCCATCATCACATGGTTCTTCTGAGTCCATTGGTCTAGTATGCTCGGCATGAGATGGTTGAAGACAAATATCTAAAGGAATTTTTTTCATAGATTTACCACAACACATAGGAATATTATCAGCATTAGATGAAATTTTTTTTCCACATATCTCACATTCAAATTTTTCTGTCATAATAATTCACATCTTTACGATTTCATTTATTTTTATAACAATAAGTCTTTTATCCTCATCACTTAATGCCTCATCAAGCTTTGGATATACTTTCTCTTCCTCAAAATTTCTATGTTTTTCAAGAAATTCTTTAAAACTATAGACATCAGTTAATACTCTTTTGTTTTTGATATCACTTCGCCAGTTATTCAATTTATTTATTATAAAGTTATGTTGTTTAGTAAGCTCTGGAAGCATTTTGTAACCTTCTAATATATTATCAGGATTATAATTTGTAAAAATAGCTTTTTCTTCTGTAAATATATGTTTTTCTAGTTCCCATTCAAATTTTTGAAAAGCATTTTTCATTGATTTATAATCCTCTTTTGTTTTTTCATCGAGAATGTTAATTAATTCGACTAGTTTACAATGATCTTTAACCATTAATGATAAAATATTGATTTTCTCAACCATTATTAAAATACCTCTCTATGATGAAAATCTGTATGCTCTTTTACAATTTAAACTCTTACCATTAGAAATATCGTTAATTCTAAAAGTAATGAGTTAATACAAAAAACAATTGGAGGCATAAATGGATTTATTCATTACTACATTTGAATCAGTTGCAGTTTTACTTGGAATCGGAATTATTGGTTTTTATATAATAAAAAAACAAATTTTACCAGGAAATATTTTAATTGTTTTATCGCCTCTTGCATTAGAAATAGCGTTACCAAGTTTAGTATTCGCAAGAATAGTAATAAATTTTACACCTGAAAAATATCCCGATTGGTGGCATCTACCTCTATGGTGGTGTTTATTTACTATTATTGCATTAGGTTTAACAATATTTTTTATGTATTTTTCAAAAAAAGAATTTAGAAGAGAGTTTGCTATAAGTCTTTTTTTTCAGAATTCAATATTTTTTCCTTTGGCAATACTTGCAGGAATTTTCCCAGATGAACCATCATATTTACTATATCTATTTTTCTTTACAATATTTTATCCTCCATTGTTATTTAGTACCTATTTTTTATTCTTTAAAACAGAGAAAAAAATAAAAATTAACTGGAGAAGAATTATTCATCCTGTTCTAATTGCAACTATTATTGCGATAATAGTATCATCTTTAGGATTAGATATATCTGAAAATAATTTTATAATTCGAATTTTTAGTCTACTTGGAGCAATGACAATACCCCTTCTCTTTATTATACTTGGAGGAAATATATATAATGATTTTAAGGAAAAAGGAAAACTACAATTATTTGAAGTAACAAAATTTGTAATTATTAAAAATTTTATTTTTCCAATAATCTTTTTAGCGATACTTGTCTATTTTAAACAATTAATTCCTTTTCATATTGCTATTATTTTGATTATACAAAGTGCAGTTCCACCAGTTACAGCTGTTCCAATTGTAACAGAAAGAGCGGGAGGAAATAGAGCTATTATAAATCAATACATTGTTGCAAGTTTTTCATTAAGTTTATTATCAATACCACTTATGATTTATTTATTTAGCCAATTTTTTAGTATGCCCTAAATTATTCAAAATTATATTATATCATTCCTTACATATTAGAATAAAATTGGATTATTATGAATGCTAAAGATTTTGAGATAAAAATTATAAAAAACTGGAATCTGGATGAGATTGTTGAACTATATAAAGCAGGCAATTGGTGGAAGGAACATTATAAAAAACAAGCATTAACAAAATTAATCAAAGGAAGTTTTGTATTTGCAATTTTATTAAATAAAAAAACTGGAAAAGCAATAGGCATGGGTAGAATCATTTCAGATGGAGTCTCAGATGCATATTTGCAAGATTTAATTATTCTTTCAGAATTTAGGGGTTTAGGTTTAGGAAAACAATTAGTAAATGAATTAGTTGGATATTGCTATAATAATGGAATAAAATGGATTGCTTTAATATCAGAACCAAATCAGGATGGATTTTATAAAAAAATTGGTTTTAAAAAAATGATAAACTATATACCTATGAAGTTTAAGGAATAGAAATATGTTATCGATTGATGATTTTAGAAAAATAACGCTTGATGATAAAATATTATTTGATAGGCATTATAAGAGTTATCCACCTTTTCATAGTGATAATGTTTTTACAACTTTAGTTAGTTGGATGGATTATGCAGATTATCATTATGTTTTCTATAAAAACCATTTAATTATTTTTTCTAATATTGATGATAAAATAAGATTTAGACCGCCATCAGGAAAAAGAAAAAAAGAAGTATTTGATGATGTTATTTCTTTAGCAAAAAATCAGGATGTTGATTATCCTTTAGGTGTAATTGATATAGAAACAAAAAAATGGATGAAAAACACATATCCAAATATTAATTATAAATCACATAGGGCTTATTTTGATTATATTTATTTATCATCTGATTTAGCAGAATTAAAAGGAACCTCTTATAGTAAAATCAGAAATCGTCTAAATAAATTTAAAAAAAATAATGAATATTCTACAGAACCTATTTCTGAAAATAATCTTGATGAGATTAAGAAATTTTTAAAACGTTGGTGCTTGTGGAAAGATTGTGAGTCTGATCCTATTTTGAAATATGAAAAAAAAGCTATACTTTTTTCGATAAGAAATTTTTTTGATCTAAAACTATCTGGTATTATAATAAGAGTATATGGAAAAATCGAAGCGATATCAGTTTATGAAAAAATGAAAAATGATACCGCAATTGTTCATTATGAGAAAGGCTCACCTGATTATGATGGAATCTATAAAGCCATAAATCAGGAATCTGCAAAGATTATTCAAAACAATTATAAATTCATTAATAGGGAATCTGATATGGGTATATCAGGTTTAAGAAGAGCGAAAATGTCATATAAACCCTATCGTATGATTGAAGTTTATCATATTGATAAGAAAGGAATTAAAATATAGGTT
>CAZVNH010000213.1:0-5040 GCA_964628575.1 uncultured Thermoplasmatales archaeon
CGGGTCTTACACCCTCGGTTTCAGACCACGCAGTATTCACAGCCTATTCAATAATAAACCAATATCAATTTATTTCCCTTATGATTACTCAGTTGTCCTACCGTATAAAAGTTTTACGATAGATTTTTAACATTTTATCATATTTGATTAACTACAGTGATCAACAAAAGAATTTTTACCAATGATTTCCCAGTCAAATATTGTGCAAAATAGATATTTATTATGCAAAACAACCATTAGCATGGATAAATGTGCAAAGCGTTAATTGAGAAATATAGTATTCTCATCTGATTTTTAAGTCAAAACAGATTTTTAGGTCAAAGCCATATGAGATAACCAAGAATCGTGGTGAAAAAATTATAGGAAAAATATCAAAGGTTTATACACTAATATGAACTTTTTAAAATCTTAATTTTTCTTTTTTCTTTTATAAATTATATCATCAAGATATGATTCTATAACATCAATAAAAACAATTATGTGTGAATCTAGTTTATGCATATCATCTTCTGTCAATTTACTGTTAAAATTAATATCATGAATAAAGTTGTGTCTTAGTTCAATCCATTCTTTCAATAAAGGATAGAAATTTGGGTATACTTGAATAAAATCCCCATTAGTATAATACTTTTTATAATGTTTAATTTTATTAAAAAAATTTATACTTAATAATTCACTAAATGCTTTATTTATATTATCCAAATTTTGAAAATTGAAATATTCTGCTATAATTTCGCCCATGCTACACTTATTATTTATTATATACTCTATTTCCTCTAAAGTAAAATTTTTAGTTTGTTTTGCTACATTTCTAAAATCAAGTTTATATTTTTCAATCAATAAAATAAATGTATCTTTAAAGTAGACTTCCATGGCTGTTATCATACTAACTAAATATTGTCTTCTAGATTCCTGTATAAGTTTTTTATCATCAATTAATTCGTTAGTTTTCCATAGGAGATCTACTGAAATTTGCCATTTTGTAATAAAATTACTGAAAGGTCTATCGCTTTTTCCTATCTTGTTTTTTCTACGTTGAACAATTTTTTCTAATTTATCCATTTATAACCTTTATATGAAATAAAAACAAGTATAAATAATTAGACTTTTTTAAGTTAAAACTGATTTTAGGTGCAGAAATCAGACTTTGGGTTCAAAACGGACTTTAGGTGCAAAATACTGACTTTAGGTTCAAAACCGACTTTAGGTGCAAAGCCTACGAAAACTTTAATTTACGTGCAAGTTGATGAATTTACATGCAAAAGTGAATAAACGTGCAAAGCCTTGTCTAATTAGTTTTTTCTCGTTAGACAGGAATTGTTGTCTAATTAGACAGACCCAATCTAGGAGTTACAATGATTTAAATCGGTTTTGACTTAAAAGTTTAGTTTCTGACTTAAAAGTCTGACTGAATAAAGGTACAAAATTCTTATTCGATACTTATTGATATTTACCTGTTGGTGAACAAACCATATCTTAAGTATTAGAAGATATAAAAAATGGAAATAAACGAGATCAATTGAGAGTTGATATTGTAGAAGAAATTTCAAAAAGATTAGATGATATTGGTTATTGGGATTATATTCCTTTACCATTGAAACAGAATAATTCAACTTTATTTTAATTACATAAAAACAAGAAATACTTAAGGTAGAAACAGTCTGAGATTTTATGATTTTTTATTATCAGTTTTTATGATTTTTATTAAATCTTCTTCGGTAATTTCAATTGTTTTCAAAGCCAATTTTCAATAGAATAAATTATTATATGCTATATTTGATTTCTTTAACATATTGGGGAAAATATAATGTCTGAAAAAGTTTTTTTAAATGATTATGAGATAGAAGCAAATATTCGTGATATTAGAGATAAAAAAAATGAACCAACAGGCAATATTATTAAACAGATAGATTTAGAATGTAATATAATTGGTGAAGAACAATATGGAACGATTCAAGATATTTTAAAAGATAGTTTTATTTTGAAGATACCCTCCAAAAATATTAATTTTAATGCAAGAGCAAGTTCTCATATAACAAGTTATACTGGTAATTTAGATAAAACAACACCAGTTAGTTGTAAAATTAATATTGATGAATTAGATAAAGATTTACAAATAAAATGGGATATACATACTGGTTTTGGTGTAGAAATCATAAATAACTATGCTCGAGTAATTGCATTAATTCGTAATCTAATTGATAAGGGGATTATTAATGAGGATGAACTTAATAAGGAATATAGTAATATAATTGAGCAGGATTCAAGAAAATTAATTGAACGAATGTGTTATGGTAAAACAAATAAAAAGAAATAATTTTTTAACATCAACTTAATTTGACGATTACTTCCTTTTGTCAGCAGATATAATCAATTCAAATCCTTTTATTGTTACAATACCTAATAATTGATCCAAGCCAAGCACCAATGAATGTTTCTTCACTTATTGGTAAAAATTCTGTGTTTATGAAATCATATATAAACATGGGAAATCCAAATAAAAACATCCATCCAAGTATCATTTTTTTATCTCTTTTACTAAAAAATGGTTCTTTTTTCTTTTTATTCATAAGATACTAATATATTAGTCATTAGAAAATATTTACTAATAATTGACAAAAAATAATAATACTATGAATGCATTAAAACCGAAGATGAAAAAATGTTAACTGACAAAAATGCAAAAAGAGGCTTAAGAAAAGCAAAAAGAGGTTGGGAAAATTATAACCAAAAAGAATTAGATACAATTAATGACCCAGAAACTGATCCGTGGGTGAGTGGTGGTTTAGCAGTAGGTGTTGGTTTAGCTGACCCTGAAGGAGAACAAGTAAAAAAAATCAAAAGAAAGGTATGGAAGAAATAATCTCATATCTGTTACCAATCTTTATTTACCATACTAAATTTGACAGCTTATTTTTGCCACACTCACATTATACAGAACCGAACTTTTGCATGGATAATTTTTAATCCAGAATATCTTTTAAGATTTGCAGGTGTAGATGTCAATAATGGTAGAATAAAAAGATACATTAATCAAGAGGAAGTTTGGGAAGAATGTCCTGAACTTATTAATGAATATTATAGATTGTATTGCTATGTAAAAGGTATAAATTCTTTTAAGTTGGTTGAAAAAAATGAAAAATATGGAAATAAAAATATCAAATAATAAATACCAAAACATAAAAACTTTAAATAGATTATTTTAAAAATGGAGTAGTATAAAATGGTGAGATACCGATCATTTATTGATACCCTTATTGATAGTCAATTATATGATAAAATATATTATCATCATACTGAAGAAGGATTATCTGAACCTTATCGCAATATTTGTTTCAAACGTAGAATTGCTCTTCAAGAAAATCCTGGCAAAGGACGAGAAAAACAAGAGAAATGGGCGGATATATGTGGAATTAAAAACGATAAGGTAAAAATAATCATCGAAGAGGAATTAAAACCAAAAAAGAAAAAAATCATTGACGACATTGAGAGAATATCTAAATGTAGAACATCATGGATAAATGGAAATTATTCATTTGATCAAAATTGTATTCTATTTATCCTTATAAATAACAATATACACAATCTACCTGAACGAGAAATTAAAAATAAAAATAATCTAAAAAAAATAATTATTTGTACAACAGAGTCATTTAAAGATAAGCATTCAAAGATCATAGATTCTTCGCTAATATAATTATATAAAAAATCCATTGTGTATTAATTTTAATATTTGTTTTTCCTTCATAAAAATATTACTCAAATATTATTTCTTTTGATAATCTATTTATATTATTCTTGGTTTTTTCATTGATGTCAGCTAAAATACCAATTGAAAAAATCATTGAAATAAGAAAGGAAATAAGAAACGGAAAAACCCGGAAACAAATAGCAAAAGAAACAAAGATTTATATTGATACAATATGCAAATACAGTAAACATATAACACCTGGACGTTTAAACAATGATTTTAAAAAAATAATCAGAGAAGAAGTGTTATCCGGTAAAACAAAAAAACAGGTTTCCATAGAATACAGCTTGGCTTATGAAACAGTTCGAAAGATTACCAGTGATATCAATAAACTATCTAATGAAGATATAGCATTGATCCGTGAAAAAGTTAGATCTGGTAAAATAAAGAAACAGATAGCAAGAGAAACCGATATTTCTTATTATATTATTTTGAAACACACTACAGATATTTGTTTTAATAACAGTATACCTTCTGAGCTTATAAAACAAATAAAAGATAAATGGAACAGAGGAAAACCAAAGCAACAAATAGCCGAAGAACTCAATGTTTCATATAATACAGTTCAAAAATACACTGTCCAGGGACATGATAAATATCGAACATATAGAGAAGTACCATCAGATGTTATAGAAGACATTAGAAAACAGGTAAAACAGGGTATATCAAAGATGCAGGTATCTAGGAATTTGAATATTTCTTATACCAAGGTTAAACGTTTTACCAGAGATATACAATCGTCATCAAATAATAAGAAAAGAATTGTTTTACCGAAATACAAAATACAAAAAATTAGAAATGAAGTAAAAAACGGTAAGACAAAGATACAGGTAGCACGAGAAATGGACCTCTCTACAAAAGTTGTATACCGTCATACTACTGATATAATAACAGGACATGTACATGATAGAGGACTATCTGGTAAAAACTATGAGTTCCTGAAAGAGTTAATGAGAAACAGATATGTCCTGCCATCAAAAAGATATACAAATCAGAATTATCTAACACTATGTTTAAAATTCCCAAACATCAAGCGAGTAAAAATGTATGGAAAAGTAATCTATTTTCTTGAGGATAAAGCAGATCTGGCATGTAAAATATTCCTACAGAATCTACCAAAAAAGATTACATCTTATTATGAGTTAAAACAAGTAATTGATGCCTTCAAAGCACACATGAAAAAAGAAGAAAAGAAACAATACATTATAAAATAATTTAAGTTTTTATTAAACATAAGTTAGTAAAATATTTAATTTATAATGTTATATTCTATTTGGATGGTAGATATG
>CAZVNH010000214.1:0-5039 GCA_964628575.1 uncultured Thermoplasmatales archaeon
GTGCTGCATTTTTAGTTGAAAGTGATGGTGGATATTTATATGGAATTACTGGTTTTGAAACGCTTTCAACTTTTGAAATTATCAATAATGATGAATACAAATTATGTAGTCGAATTTATCTTTCTCAGCGTGTTGGAGATTTAAGACTTTGTAATGGATATCTATTTTGTTCTGGTGATCATGGATTGATAATCTATAGTTGTAATGATCTTCAAAATGGAAATTCTGAAGTAATCGCTGCAGTTGCTGGAAGTCATTTCCTTGGCGTTGATGTTAAAGATAAAAGTGGTAATCCATTTGAGGGAATGCTTGTAGCTACTTGTGATTATCTTCCCTCTGCTGATAATCAAGAATTAAGTATAGATTTATTTAGTTTTAAAAATGAGGAATTACAAAAACTTGGGACCTATAGTCGACCTGCGCTATCTACAGAACGTCAACATGCAATTGCAATAGATCCGCTTTATTCTAAAGTCTATGTATCTGGAGGAGAAACCCTACTAGGTAATGATAAATATATCCTTGAAATATTAATAGATAATCCTGCTGAACCTATATTAAATCATAAAGAAGAAACAGGTAGCCTACTTGCATTTGATATGGACGCAGGCAATAATATTTTATGGACAGGTATAGTAAATACAGGTACAGAATTATTCAGAACATATTCTTTATATCCTGGAACAGATCATCTAACTCTTGATAAAATAATTACTGGACCTTATGGTTTAGGAAGAACAACTCGTGTGAAAATTCTTGATGATACTACTACTGTCGGCTCTGCGTGGCTTGGCGCAAGACCTGATGTTTTTTTACTAAATACTCATCCCAGTTCCTCAACTCCTCTTGCATCATATAGCTCTATTGATTGGGCGTTTGATGTTACAGGTTATATCGAGGAAACTGAAGAATATAATGGAAAAATAATTATTGCAGATGAATGGGGTGGATTTCTAACCTATGAATTTTCATTAAGTGAACCTATTATTAGTCATAAAGACGATTATCATTGGGCTCCTGCATCTGCAATGACTGAAAATATTCATCTAACAGATAATAGAGTTTATATTTCAAATCGGGGAGCTGGTATTTGGAGTGCAGATAGAGATGATCTGTCAGATGAAGCATCTTGGAAGTATCCAGAATGGGATTTCACACTTGAAGAACCTCAACCATATCCAGTAAGTGGACTTGCAATTAGAGAGGATCCTACCCATGGATTGTTAATCGCAGGATTAGCCCATGAAAAAGCCATGGCATGGGGTATGAAAATCTATGGAATTCTCTACAAGGAATCAACAAATACCATTACAAGACTGGCAATTTCTGAAGATATCGATCCTCCAGGATTATATAGCACAGGTGAAAGTGTTGTATGGCCAGAACAAGACCTTGTCTTTATGACAACAGGATCAGATGGTATCCGTGCTTATATTGTTAATCCAGATGAACCTTCAATCAATCTTCATAAAGACTGTATTAATCAAGGTTTTGGAACTGATGTATTTTCAACAAATAATATGGCTGCATGTATGGAATATTATACTGATGGAGATAATCATAAATTGATTATCGGGACAAACCCTGGTCTGCTAGTAAGTGCACCAACTTTACATGTGTTTAATATCAACTATCCAGAAGGAGTACCTGACAGAAACCATCCAGATAGAACAATTGAATTAACTCTTGAATCATCGCTTCAATGTACTCAATATAAAACTGTAAATTATCTGGATATTACCAACTCTGGTAATGTAGCAATTGCAACAAATCAAGGTATTGGACTCTTTCAGTTATCATGGATTCCAGAATTAAATAACATGAGTGTTATAGATGCATGGAATACCATAAAAATTCCAACAGAATCATACGAACCCTTTTGGAATAATGCTTGGTCAGCAGCAATGAAAGATGTCGGTTTTGTTGATGATAGCATTATTTATTGTGTCAAAAGTCCAGAAGGTAAAAATCCAGGTGGTATATGGAGGTTAATAATTGATATTAGTGAAGAAAGCATGTCACACACAAGTTTTGCCAATGGATATTATCCAGGTGTACAATGCGGAATGGATTACAACCAATTTTTACAAGGTTGGGAAAATCCAGATATTGAAACGATTCACCATCCATATGCTCTTGCAGTAGATGAAAACGGGGTTTATGTAACTGGTTGGAGCGGAAAAGTTCAGGAAATTGTATATACATCAGATAATGAACCACCTTCTACACCTAAAATTTCTGGACCTCAAGAAGGAAAAGTAGGAGAAGAATACACATATACTGCAAGTTCAACTGATCCTGAAGGAAGTGAACTTGAATATATATTTGACTGGGGTGATGGAACAGACACTGGTTGGCAATCAAATAGCTCTGCTTCACATATATGGAATCGGCAAGGTAATTTCATTGTTAAAGCAAAAGCAAGAGATGCAGAAGGTACAGAAAGCGGATGGAGATCTCTACTGATAAATATGCCAAAAAGTAGAACTATTAAATATCAGTTTTTCCAATTAATCTTTAACAGATTATTAGATAAATTTCCACTTTTAACATGGATAATTAATATTAAAGGATAAAATTAATTTTTCTTTCTATCCTGATTATTTAGATCTATTAGCTGTGTTGTTTTATCTTCCCTATCAGATTCAATTTATTAAAAATTAAATTTTTCAGAATAGCTTCAAGAAGAATATACCATCACTTGCTTGGTTTCCAGAATTGTCAAAAGCAGTTACAATTATTGTATGGATTCCAAGTGGTCCATTATATTCAAAAATAAATGGTGAATTTGTGATAGTCTGTTCATAATTACCATCAATATAAAACTCTACTCTATTAAGTCCAGATTCACTATCGTAAGCCTCTACTTCAATGTCTATATAGCCCATTATTATTGTTATAAATGGAAAATAACCTATTTTATTGTTATAATAGTATATTCCTTCCTCTTCAGGACTTGTTATTTCAACATAGGGGTCTTCATTATCTTGTTGTTCTCCGATTGTAACAACAAGTGGATCTGACCAAGGGCTTTCAAAATCATTTTCATCTTTTGCCTTAACTTTTACATCATATATTCCATTATCATTCCAAGAATGATCAACACAAACAACTTCACCTGAATTATAAGGTCCAAGCCATTCACTATTTGTAGTATCATCCCAATTAAATAAGTACCAAACTTGATCTTCATCTGGATCAGTTGTACTAGTACAATAATTATATGAAGTATTAGGATTACCAGTAGTCGGACCTGTCGGTTGATTTGGTTTATTAGGTTCACCTGATGAGGAATAACTTGTAGAAATAAGTTCTATATCAACAGATGTATATTCAACAGGGTCACTTCCAGATACCTTCACAATATTTCCTACGGATGCACAATAATATATATCTATTAAACCTTGAGATTCGCAAATTTTATATGTTTCAAATGTTCCAGCTTCAACAGATATTGTTTCAGTTTCATTACAAAAAAATTGTGTTTCTGGAATGATTTTATCGTAGTGATTTGATTCAGTATGACCTAAAAGAGTAATACTATAATTAGCTGAAATATTAGTTGTTGGAAAACTCCAGCTTTTTCCAACAAATAATGGAAAACTAAAACAGGTAAAAGGTTGATCATATTCAAATTCAATATCAATAGTAACAGGTATATCACCTAGAAATGGTATTTCTGTAAAACCTTCTATTTGGGCAATAATTTCTGATATTCCTATACTCGATTTTTCTACTGTTGAATATCCATCTATTGTGCCATCTTCCAATGGACTTGAAAACGGAAAGATATCAATATCACCGTTTATATCACCAGTAAAGTCAACTGTATATGAATCATCAATAATATCAACAACAATAAACTTCAAATTTTCTAAATTCCAATTAAAAAAATCACATAAATAAAAACTATTAACGTAATATATATTATAAGTCCAGCTATCATCTATATTCCAATTAGGCGCATCTACTTCATCATCAAATGAACTTTTTTCAACTATTTTATTAGTACAATTAATAGTATTACTTGATACTATTGATGAAGACGTAATTAAAATAATGATAAAAGCTAAGATAAATATTGTTTTTTCCTCTCTCATATTATAATTTCCCCCAAAAATATTATTTATTAATATCAAAATAAAAATAGTATTTTTAATAATTGCCCTAAATAATCACGATATTTGTCGATTTATCAAATTTTTCAAAATTAATAATTTACATACAATGAATGATTTTAACTTATTTCTCTTTTTATCTTATTACATTTATTACAAATAAATTTCTGTTCGAATTTTCCACCACCAACATTTCGTGGACCGCCTAATTTCTTCCATTTATGAAAACCAAAAAAACATTTTATATTCATATTATACAAAACCTAATTTCTTTAATTCAAAGAAGCAATTAGCACAGGCTTCAGCATCAGTTAAAGCATCATGAGCGTTATCAAGTTTTTTTCCAAATAACAACAAATATAATTCTGATAGCGAAGGGCATTGTCTGCTACCGTTTCCTCTAAAACTCTTGCAGTAATCTAGCACTGGTTTAGATGTCATTGTACAAAATTTTGAATGATCTTTTAAAAAATCAGGTATCTTTTTTCTTAACAATTCTCCTCTAACAACTCCATAATCATATGCAATATTATGTGCAACTAATACTTCTGCGAAGTTTGAATCACTTAAAAATCGATGTAGAGCATAATCTAAATCCACTCCCTCCTCTATTGCTCTTTTTTTTGTAATTCCATGTATTTTTAGAACTCTTTTAGGAATGCCAAATCCATCTGGTTTGATAATATAACTATTTTTTGATTTAATGTCTTCATCTTCATTTATAAGAAGCCAAGCTATCTGTATTAAACGTGGCCAGCTTTTATAATCTGATGTAGGACCAAATGGTAAACCAGTAGTTTCAGTATCAAAAAAGAGATATTTCAAATTATATCTATCCTCCAAATAATTATAGATAAATATGATTAACCTTTATTATACTTATTCATAATATTATGTTATGCATATAAAAAAACTTGTAAA
>CAZVNH010000215.1:0-5009 GCA_964628575.1 uncultured Thermoplasmatales archaeon
GTACAAATACTCCATGTGTTGTTTGTGTTAAAATGTTGATAAACGCTGGAGTAAAGCAAATAATATATTCAGGGGATTATCCTGACAAACTCGCAAAAAAAATGCTGAAGGAAAGTAACATTAATATAAAAATGATAAATAAATAAAATCCCTTCTGTTTTTGAAAAAATGAGAAAAATATAAATACTAACGAATGATTAAGAAGTTTGAGGAGAATATGAAGCGAAAAAGATCATTTGTATTGGATGAAAAGGACGATAAGGCAGTGCATTTATTTTCGGAACTTGGGATGCCAAAAAATTTAGCAAAAACCCTAATGTATATTTCTCAAGTCGAAGAGTGCCGCTCAGCTGATGTTGAACAAGGAGCAGATCTCCGACAACCAGAAGTAAGTGTAGCTATGCAAGAGATGAGACGAAGAGGTTGGGCAAAAAAACGTGATTTAAAAAAGAAGGGAAAAGGTCGCCCAGTTCATATCTATAAGTTAACAAAACCTTTACCACAAATATTAAAAAATTTTGAAAGCGAAAAAATGAAACAAGTTGAAACCATAAAAAACGACCTTGGCGAATTACAAAGCTTGATTAAAGAATACAAATAATACTTTTGATTCCAATTAATATAATTCATATAATAATATTCTTTTTTATTTTAATTATTTTATTTGCTCTAAATTCTAGGGTTTGGTGGGATACATTTGGAAAAACGAGTAAAAAATATTTTTAACAACATTGAAGAAGAAATTGATTTAATTTTAATAAAGAATTCATCTGAACCTTTTATTGATAAAAATTTTTTTTATTTTACAGGTTTAAATAAAGGTTTATTTGAAGGTTGTGCAGTTGTTCTATTTAGGGATGGAACTATTGACCTTATTGTATCAGAATTAGAATCTGAAATAGCAAGTAATTCTACAGCTGAAATAAAAATTTTTAAAAAAAAGAATGATTACAATCATCTTCTTAAAGAGTCAGTTGGCTCCTTAAAAAAAATTGGTATTAATTTTTCAAATCTTACTTTAACAGACTATAATATTATAAAAAATTTATTACCATCAAAGGAATTTATTGATATCTCAAAACCAATTTTAAGAACAAGAGCAATTAAAGAGAAAGAAGAAATAGAGCAAATAAGAAAAGCATGCATGATAGCTGATAATGTGATGTCTAGAATTCCAGATTTATTACAATTAGGTTTATCAGAGTTTGAACTCTCTGCTGAAATCAATCATTTAATACAAAAGTATGGTGCTGATAAACCTGCTTTTGATACAATTTCATCTTTTGGAAAAAATTGCGCGATGCCTCATTATACACATGGTAATACAAAGTTAGAAAAAGGTGATTTTGTTTTATGTGATTTTGGTGCATGTTATAAGATATATAATTCTGATATTACTCGGACTTTTGTTTTTGGAAATGCAAATGAAAAACAAATTAAAATGTATAAAACTGTTTTAGACGCTCAAAATATTGCATTTGATTTATTAAAATCAGGTGTAAAAGGATGTACTATTCACAATGCTGTTAATTCCTTTATTAACAACACTGAGTTTAAAGATTGTTTTATACATTCGACAGGTCATTCTCTAGGTATTGCAGTCCACGATGGTGGTGTAGGTTTAAACAGTGAATGTGATACTGAATTACAAGAAAATATGGTTTTAACAGTTGAACCAGGTATCTATATTAATGATTTTGGTGGAGTTAGAATTGAAGATGATGTTTTAATAAAAAAAGATGGAATTGAGATACTTACGAAATCATCAAGAAACCTAATAGAAGTATAAGATAATTCCACTACATTTTTATTAGATGTTTTGATATGGCTTTTGAGTGGGTTTTATGAGCTGGTATAATGAAGTTGAATATATTAGAAAACAGGCCAAATTAAATAATGAATATTTTGCAAATTCTATACCTATGATTGCTAGTGAAAATGTTTTGTCACCACTTTGTAGGGAGATGCTTATTTCAGATTTTCATGGTCGTTATGCTGAGGGAACTCCAGGTCATAGATACTACGAAGGATGTGAAATCTTCGATAACGTTGAAGAAAAAGCAATGGAACTTGCAAAAAAACTTTTTAATTGTTCTTATGCAGATGTTAGACCAACCTCTGGAACAACTGCAAATATTGGTATTTTAAAAGCTCTTATTAAACCTGGCGAAACAGCTGTAGTTCTTGATCTTGCTAATGGTGCACATATTTCTTTTGGAAAATGGGGTGGAGCAGGAGTTAGAGGAATAAACCTTGTATCTTATCCATTTAATGATGAAGAAATGAATATAGATGTTGATGCAGCAGTTAAACTTATTAAAAAAATTAAACCAAAGCTTGCATTAAATGGGCGATCTGTTTTTCTGTTTCCAAGTCCGATTAAAGAAATCGCTGAAGCAGCTCATGATGTTGGAGCATATCTTATCTATGATGCTGCACATGTTCTTGGTTTGATAGGTGGTAAACAATTTCAAGACCCTTTAAGAGAAGGAGCTGACGTTATGAATGGAAGTACTCATAAAACCTTACCTGGTCCACAAGGAGGTATGGTTCTTTCAGATCATAAAGGAAATACAGATGAGGATAAATCATTTTTACGAAAGATGGGCTTTGGAATCTTTCCTGGAGTTACATCTTCCTATCATCTTCACCATGTTGCAGCTAAAGCTATAGCTTTTGCCGAACATCTTGAATTTGGTGAAGAATATGCGAAGCAGACTATTAAAAATGCTCAAGCATTAGCTCAGAGTCTTCATGAACATGGTTTTAAAGTATTTGGAGAAAACCTTGGTTTTACAAAATCTCATCAAATATTACTTGCAATTGGTCCGGAACAAGGAAAAGAAGCTTCAAAGAATCTTGAAAAAGCAGGTATTATAACAAATATGAATACAATACCTGGTGATGAAGATCCATTAAATCCTTCTGGATTAAGACTTGGGACTCCTGAATTGACTCGTATTGGAATGAAAGAAAAGGAAATGGAAGATATCGCAGAGTTTTATGAAAGAACTTTATTAAAAAAAGAGGATTCTAAAAAGATAAAATCAGATATCAAGGAATTTAGAAAGGATTTCCAAGAACTTCGCTATTGTTTTAAAGAAGGATTTCGTGGATATGATTATTTCAAACTTATTTAGATTATGTTAGTAGCAATAACTGGTACTCCTGGAACAGGAAAAACTTCAATTTCAAATGAAATTAGAAATAACGGTTTTAATGTAATAGATTTAAATATTATAGCTTGTAAAAAAAATTTTATTATCGAAAAAGACAAAATTAGAAACTCAAATATTGTTGATATTGATAAATTAAATAATTATATTAAACAGAATTTTTTATCAGATGAAATTATATTTATTGAAGGGCATTTATCTCATTTATTGAATTGTGTCGATAAAGTTATAATTTTAAGATGCAATCCTCAAAAATTGAAAAAAAATTTAATAAATAAAGGATGGAGTAAAAAGAAGATAACGGAAAATATTGAAGCTGAAATCCTGGATATTATACTATGTGAAACTATTGAACAACATTCGAATAAAGATATATTTGAGATTGATACAAGTAATAAAAACTTATTAGAGATTTCTCAAATTATTCTAAATCTTGTAAAAAATAGATTTAAAAATAATAATAACTATACGATAGGACATATTAATTGGTCTGAGGAAATTTTAAAAGATTTCTGAATTTAGGTGATATAAAAATGGTCCTTGATAATCAGAGAAAAAATATAGATCCAATATTATCAAGGATTGCAAAAAAATTTACTATATTTAGCCCTAATACTTTAACATATCTTTCTTTATTGTTTGCTTTTTTAGCAGGTATTTTCTTTTATTATTCAACACCTAAAAAAGAGCTTACTAACTATTTCTTATTTTTTGCTGCTTTTTTTATTTTTTTAAATGGCTTTTTTGATGCAATAGATGGGAAAGTAGCAAAAATTACTAAAAAAGCTTCAGATAAAGGAGATTTTCTTGATCATGCAATTGATAGATATGCAGATGTTTTAATTGTAGGTGGTCTTGCATTAAGTGCTTGGTGTGATCTACGTATTGGTTTTCTTGCAATTGTTGGTATGCTTTTAACAAGTTATATGGGTACACAGGCACAAGCAATAGGATATAAAAGAGATTATTCTGGTCTCCTTGGAAGAGCAGATAGACTTGTTTTATTAATGATTACTCCAATTATTCAACATTTTCTTTTAGATTATTCTTATAAATTACCATTTGGTTTTACACTACTTGAGTGGGTATTAATTTATTTTGCGCTTATGGGTAATATTACTGCTTTACAGCGATTTTATAGCACCATGAAATGGTTCAAAAAGAAAAAATAATCATACTTACTATTTGTTATTTAACTGAATTTTCCAAATCTCACATCCTTCAAAATCTTTTAGAAATTTAACATCTGATGTCCATGTACCAATAATTAAATTTCCACTATTTTCAGGAAACTCAATAATAGATCTTGCACCAAAATTATTAGGATTTCCAAAACCTCCTGGAATTACTGCGGAGGTATTATCTCCAGCAATTATCGTCCAGTTTATTCCATCATAATTCCAAATTTCACATCCATAGGAATTAAATGGAATGTTGTCTGTTAAGGATTTAATATTTAATGTTCCAACCCATAGTTTATTATCAGAGCCAATAGTCATAGACCAAGCATATTTATTATAAGAATTTGAAAAACCTTCACCGATAATTCCGTTATCACCAACAATACAAGTCCATTTTTCACCATTATATTTCCATATCTCGAATGCTTCTTCTTGATATAGAAAATTTTGTGCTGTTGCAACATATAAATCGTTATTATAAACTATAAGGTTTCTAATACCATAATTACCTGTTTGACCAAACCCATCTCCACCGGGTAGATCTACTTTTTTCCAATCTATACCGTTGTATTCCCATAATTGACATCCCTCTTCTGGATCTAAATTACATGTTCCAACAAATAACGAATCATTATAAACTTTAAGACTCCAT